>NZ_JBFUIU010000050.1:0-24157 GCF_056401695.1 Variovorax sp. P4_D9 | reverse complement strand
AACGAAGCTCGCCGGCACCGAAGGCACCATGTTGACGTAGTAGCTGGTGCGGGCGCGGATCTTGGCGACCGCCTCGGGGTCGGTGAGTCCGTGCGTGGCGAAGAAGTCGGCGGCCGCGTCGCCGCCGGCCAGCGTGTCGCCGGCGGTGGTGAGCACGCGCGCCACGTGGTAGTCAGTCGAGCTGATCCACAGCGGCGCCTTCCAGCGCTCGCACAACCAGTGCGCCAGGCCGATGTGGTCCGGGTGCATGTGGGTCACGATGACCCGCAGGATCGGCAGCCCCTGGAGCTGCGTCTCGAAGATCTGCTCCCACTGGGCGCGCGAGGCATCGTGGGAGATGCAGCAGTCGACTACGCTCCAGCCTTCGACGCCGTCGATGCTGTCGCGCAGCAGCCAGAGATTGATGTGATCGAGCGCGAAGGGGAGCGCCATGCGGATCCAGCGGATGCCGGGCGCCACTTCGACCGTCTGGCCGGGGCCCGGCAGGGTGTCGCCGAGGGGGTATTGGAGTTCGCGTTCGAGAAGGTTCATGTACGATTGACGTTAACGTAAACGTCATGGCTTTGAGCCAACATTGTAGGCAGTGCCGCCCGAATCTGCTGTCGCCCACGCTTTCCGACATTATTCATGCCTTCGCAGACCTTCACCATCGGCGAGCTCGCCAAGGAGTTCGACCTCACGACGCGAGCCATCCGCTTCTATGAGGACATGGGCCTGCTGGCGCCGCGCCGGGCCGGGCTGCAGCGCATTTACACCTCGCGCGACCGCGCCCGCCTCACGCTGACGCTGCGGGCCAAGCGCCTCGGCCTCAAGCTGACGGAGGCGCGCGAGATCCTCGACATGTACGACAGCCCGCGCGACACCGCGGTGCAGCTCGAGCGCTTCCTTGGTGTGCTCGGCGCCCACCGCGAGCAGCTCGAAGCGCAGTTGGCCGAACTGCAGGCGAACCTGGCGGAGGTTCGCGCCCAGGAAAAGAAGGCGCGCGCGGCGCTGGCCCGCACCGCGAAGCCCAAGGCGCGCTGAGGCGCGGCCCGAGCCCATCAACCCAACCGGACCGACAAGAAATGGACAACACGCCCGACTCCCTCGAGGACCTGTTCGCTCACAACCGCGCCTGGTCGGCGCGCATGGAGCGCGACCGCCCCGGCTTCTTCACCAGCCTGGTCAAGCAGCAGACGCCCAAGTACATGTGGATCGGCTGCTCCGACAGCCGGGTGCCCGCCAACCAGATCACCGGCCTCGAGCCGGGCGAGGTCTTCGTTCACCGCAACGTCGCCAATATCGTTGTGCACTCCGACCTCAACGCGTTGTCGGCGATCCAGTTCGCGGTCGAGCGGCTCAAGGTGCAGCACATCATGGTGGTCGGCCACTACGGCTGTTCGGGCGTGCAGGCGGCGCTCGAGGGCGCGCGCATCGGTATTGCCGACAACTGGATCCGCCACATCCAGGACGTGCGCGACCGCCATCGGGTGATGCTCGAGAGCCTGCCCGAGGCGGTCCGGGCGGATGCGTTGTGCGAACTCAACGTCGCCGAGCAGGTGGTCAACGTCGCGGTCAGCACCGTGATGTGCGATGCCTGGGGCCGCGGCCAGCAGGTGACCATCCATGGCTGGGCCTTCGGGGTCAACGACGGCCTGCTGCAGGACCTCGGCATGACGGTCGACGGCTCCAAGCCGCTCGAATCCCTGTACCGGGCCGCGGTGCAGCGGATCCGCTACAAGTGGAGCAAGCCGCTGGACGCCGTCCTGGGCCAGACCGAAACGATCGGGTCTCCCAAGTAGTCGAGCCATGTTCCCGCAGCGCCTCGATTCGCCGCTCGCCTATGACATCGCCCGGGCGATGCGCGACGGCTTCGATCGGCACTACCGGCTCTTTCGCGCCGAGTCGGCGCGCGCCAAGCACCGCTTCGAGACCGCCGACTGGCATGGCCAGCAGCGCGCCCAGCGCGAGCGCATCGAGTTCTACGACCTGCGGGTGGGCGAGGCGGTGGCCCGCCTCGAGAAGGAGTTCAAGGCCGGCGAGCAGCCGATGAATGTCTGGCACCAGGTCAAGCTGCACTTCATCGGCCTGCTGGTCGACCACCACCAGCCGGAGTTGGCCGAGACCTTCTTCAACTCGGTCACCACCAAGATCCTGCACCGGACTTATTTCCAGAACGATTTCATCTTCGTGCGGCCGGCGATCAGCACCGAGTACATCGAGCCGCGCGATGCGCCGACCTACCGCGCCTACTACCCGGAGCGCGAAACGCTGTCCGACACGGTCGAGCGCATGCTCGAGGACTATGCGCTGCAGGGCCGCTATGCCGACCGCCGCCGCGACGCCGAGCGGATCGCGGTCGCCATCCTCGGACGCTTCCACCAGATCAAGCTGCGCGCCAATTTCCAGCTGCAGGTGCTGTCGGGGCTGTTCTATCGCAACAAGGGCGCCTACGTGGTCGGCAAGATCAACAACGGCTTCCTCGAGATGCCGTTCGCGCTGCCGATCCTCCACGACGAGCGGGGCCGCTTCTATGTCGACGCGGCGCTGTTCGGCGAGGAAGACCTGCAGATGCTGTTCAGCTTCGCGCGGGCCTACTTCATGGTCGACATGGAGGTGCCCTCGGCCTATGTGCAGTTCCTGCGCTCGCTGATGCCGCGCAAGCCGCGGGCCGAGATCTACAACGCGCTGGGCCTTGCCAAGCAGGGCAAGACGCTGTTCTACCGCGACTTTCTCTATCACCTGCGCTACTCGACCGACAAGTTCCGGATCGCCCCGGGCATCAAGGGCATGGTGATGCTGGTGTTCGACCTGCCGTCCTTTCCCTACGTCTTCAAGGTTATCAAGGATTTCTTTCCACCGCAGAAGGACACCACGCGCGAGCAGATCAAGCGCAAGTACATGCTCGTGAAGCAGCACGACCGCGTGGGCCGGATGGCCGACACGCTGGAGTACAGCGACGTCGGCTTCCCGCTCGACCGCTTCGAGCCCGAGCTGATCGAGGAGATCCGCAAGTTCGCGCCGAGCCAGCTCGAGATCGGCGACCGCGACGGCAACGGGGAAATGGAGGTGGTGGTCAAGCACGTCTACATCGAGCGCCGCATGATCCCGCTGAACATCTTCCTGCAGGAGTCCTTCGATCTGCTGGCGCAGCCCGAGAACGCCAGGCGGGCGAGCAAGCAGTTGGAGCACGCGGTGGTCGAGTACGGCAATGCGATCAAGGACATGGTGGCGGCCAACATCTTCCCGGGCGACATGCTGTTCAAGAACTTCGGCGTCACGCGCGGCGGCAAGGTGGTGTTCTACGACTATGACGAGATCGAGTACCTCACCGATTGCAACTTCCGCAAGGTGCCGGCGCCGCGCAACGAAGAGGACGAGATGAGCGGCGAGGTCTGGTATTCGGTCGGCCCGAAGGACGTCTTCCCCGAGACCTTCGAGCCCTTCCTGCTCGGCAATCCGGCCGTGCGCGAGGCCTTTATGGCCCACCACGCCGACTTGCTCGACGCCACCTTCTGGCAGAGCCACAAGCAGCGCATCCAGGCCGGCCAGATGCTGGATGTGTTTCCGTATGACGAGTCGCTGCGATTCAGGCACGACAACCCTACCCCGTATTTCTGACAACCACTGAAGGAGCAAAACCATGAGCGAATCGATCGTGATCGTCGGCGCCGCCCGTACCCCGATGGGCGGCTTCCAGGGCGACTTTTCTTCCCTTTCGGCGCATGACCTGGGCGGCGTCGCCATCAAGGCGGCGGTCGAGCGCGCGGGCATTTCGGCCGACAGCGTCGGCGAGGTGCTGTTCGGCAACTGCCTGATGGCCGGCCAGGGCCAGGCCCCGGCACGCCAGGCGGCCTACAAGGGCGGCCTGCCCGACAGCGCCGGCGCGGTGACGCTCAGCAAGATGTGCGGCTCGGCCATGAAGGCGGCGATGCTGGCGCACGACATGCTGCTCGCGGGCACGCACGACGTCATGGTCGTCGGCGGCATGGAGAGCATGACCAATGCGCCCTACCTGATGCTCAAGGGACGCGGCGGCTACCGCATGGGCCACGACCGCATCTTCGACCACATGATGCTCGACGGCCTCGAGGACGCCTACCAGCCGGGCCGCTCGATGGGCACCTTCGGCGAGGACTGTGCGGCCAAGTACAAGTTCACGCGCGAGCAGCAGGATGCGTTCGCGATCGCCAGCGTCGAGCGGGCCAAGGCCGCGACGAGTTCGGGCGCCTTCAAGGCCGAGATCGCGGCCGTGACGGTCAAGGGCCGCGGCGGCGACACCGTGATCGAGATCGATGAAGGCCCGGGCAAGGTCAAGCTCGACAAGATCCCGACCCTGAAGCCGGCGTTCAAGAAGGACGGCGGCACCATCACCGCGGCATCGAGCTCGTCGATCAACGACGGCGCCGCGGCGCTCGTGATGATGACCGAGAGCACCGCCAAGAAGTACGGCGCCAAGCCGATCGCCCGCCTCGTCGCCCACGCCACGCACGCGCAGCAGCCCGAGTGGTTCTCGACCGCACCGGTGGGCGCGGTCGCCAAGCTGTTCAAGAAGACCGGCTGGGGCGTGAAGGATGTCGACCTGTGGGAGGTCAACGAGGCCTTCGCGGTGGTGCCGATGGCGCTGATGCACGAGCTCTCGGTGGCGCACGACATCGTCAACGTGCATGGCGGCGCCTGCGCGCTGGGCCACCCGATCGGCGCCAGCGGCGCGCGCATCATGGTGACGCTGATCCATGCGCTGCAGCAGCGCGGCAAGAAGCGCGGCGTGGCGACGCTGTGCATCGGCGGCGGCGAAGGCACCGCGGTGGCGATCGAACTCATCTGAAAACATGCTGCTCACCCCCGACCAAGAAGCCATCCGCGACGCGGTGCGCGCCTTCGCGCAATCCGAACTCTGGCCCCAGGCGCCGCTGTGGGACCGCGAGCACCGCTTTCCGAAGGCCGCGCACGAGGGCCTGGCGGCGCTCGGCGCCTACGGCATCTGCGTGCCCGAGGAAGACGGCGGCGCCGGCCTCGACTACCTGACGCTGGCGCTGGTGCTCGAAGAGATCGCCGCCGGCGACGGCGGCACCAGCACCGCGATAAGCGTCACCAACTGCCCGGTCAACGCGATCCTGATGCGCTACGGCAATGCGCAGCAGAAGAAGCAGTGGCTGCAGCCTCTGGCACAGGGCCGCATGCTCGGCGCCTTCTGCCTGACCGAGCCGCAGGCCGGCAGCGATGCCTCGTCCTTGCGCACCACGGCGCGCAAGGACGGCGAGGGCTGGGTGATCGACGGCGTCAAGCAGTTCATCACCAGCGGCAAGAACGGCCAGGTGGCGATCGTGATCGCGGTCACCGACAAGGGTGYGGGCAAGCGCGGCATGAGCGCCTTCATCGTGCCGACCGATGCGCCGGGCTACAACGTCGCGCGGCTCGAGGACAAGCTGGGCCAGCACTCGAGCGACACCGCGCAGATCAACTTCGATGCCTGCCGCATCCCGCGGGAGAACCTGATCGGCCAGGAGGGCGAGGGCTACAAGATCGCGCTCGGCGCACTCGAAGGCGGGCGCATCGGTATCGCCGCCCAGAGCGTGGGCATGGCGCGCAGCGCCTTTGAGGTGGCGCTGGCCTATGCCAAGGAGCGGCAGGCCTTCGGCGGCAGCATCTTCGACCAGCAGGCGGTGGGCTTCAGACTGGCCGACTGCGCGACCCAGCTCGAAGCGGCGCGCCAGCTGATCTGGCATGCGGCCGCCCTGCGCGACGCCGGCCTGCCCTGCCTCAAGGAGGCGGCCATGGCCAAGCTGTTCGCCAGCGAGATGGCCGAGCGCGTCTGCAGCGCGGCGATCCAGACGCTGGGCGGCTATGGCTACGTCAACGATTTCCCGCTCGAGCGCATCTACCGCGACGTGCGCGTGTGCCAGATCTACGAGGGCACGTCGGACATCCAGAAGCTGCTGATCCAGCGCGCGCTGGCCTGAGCCGCGGGGCGTCGGGGGGAGGGTGATTCCAGGGTCTGCACAATACGCCCAGGAACTTTCCTCCGCCCACGTCCCTTCCATGTCCGCATCCCCCTCCAACCCCGCCCGTGTTCCCTGCCCTTGCGGGCGTCGTGACCGACGGGAACTGCCGCTGGTCTACGCCCTGTGCTGCGGGCGCTACGTGGACGATTTCGAGAACACGCCGGCACCGGACGCCGAATCGCTGATGCGCTCGCGCTATACCGCCTTCGTGCGCGAGCGGGCCGATTACCTTCTGGCGACCTGGCACGCCTCGACGCGCCCGGCGACACTTGATTTCGAGCCCGGCGTGAAATGGCTGGGGCTCGAGGTCCGCTCGCGCTCGGTGCTCGACGCCGACCACGCCGAGGTCGAGTTCGTGGCCCGGCAGCGCAGCAGCGCCGGGGTGGCGACGCGGCTGCACGAGCGCAGTCGTTTCGTGCGCGAAGACGAGGGGGTCCACTGCCGGTGGTACTACGTCGACGGCGACCTGCACTGACCGTCTTGGGTCGTCGAATTCGCGCTTCCGTGGCGCGCAGGCTGCGCGGAAAGCTATCAATTTGGTAGCAATCTGGCGCGATTGTGCGCAAGGGAGAGACAGAGCGATTCCTTTTGGCCTATTTATTTCCCGTCCTGCCGGCCTCACACTTCGTGCAAGTCGGCAGAGCGTCCAGGGCGTTTCGTCCGACCCCTCAAAGAAGGACGAAGAGGCCCCCTATGGACAGCACGACGAAGACAGGCTGGCAGCGCCGGCTCGCTGCCGCGGCCTTGCCCGCCCTTGCGACGTTGCTGCTGTGGACGGCCGCGCCGGCCGCCGGCGCCGAAGAGGGCCCCACCCTGACGCCGTTCTCCAGCGCCCGTGGCCCCGAGGCTCCGGCGCCGTGGCGCTTCACGACCCTGCCCAACAAGACCGCCACTCGCTTCGAGGTGGTGCAGCAGGACGGCCAGCGCGTGCTCCGGGTGGAGGCCGACCAGTCCTATGGCAACCTGGTGCATGCGACCCGGACGCCGCTGAACGCCAACACGACCCTGGCCTGGCGCTGGCGCGTCGAGGAGTTCGTGCAGGATGCCGACCTGCGGACCCGGTCGGGCGACGACGGTGCGGCCAAGGTCTGCGTCTTCTTCGACTTTCCGGTCGACCGGCTGCCGGTCGGCGAGCGCACCCGGCTGGCGCTGGCACGCCGTGCCACCGGCGAGCAGGTGCCGAGCGAGGCCCTTTGCTATGTCTGGGACAACAAGGAGGCCAAGGGCAGCTCGCTCGTGAACGCCTTCACCAAGCGCATGCGCATGGTGGTGCTCGAATCGGGACCGGCGGCGCGCCCGGGCGCCTGGGTGGCCGAACGCCGCAACCTGCTGGCCGACTACAAGCGCGCTTTCGGCGAAGAGGCCGGCGACACCATGCCCGATGTGGTGGCGGTCGCGATCGCCGCCGATGCCGACAACACGCATGGCCACGGCGTGGCCTATTTTTCCGACGTCTTGCTGCAAGGCGGCGCCTCCGCGCAGCAGGCCACGACCGCGCCGGCGCGCCCCACGCAGGGAGAATAGCGCCGGCCCTCCCACTTGACGCCCTCGGTCCCGATATCCCATGAACGACTTCGTCGCACTCCTCGCCAGCCAGGGCGCCCTCCTGGTGTTCGCCGCCACGCTGGCGACGCGCCTCGGCGCGCCGGTGCCGGCGGTGCCCTTCCTGATCGTCGCCGGCGGGCTGACCGTCGGCGGGCAGGTGTCCTTCGTCGCGGTGCTGCTGGCCGCGGTGCTCGGCAACATCCTCGGCGATGGCGCCTGGTTCCTGGCCGGGCGCCGCTGGGGCTATCGCGTGATGCGACTGCTGTGCCGGATCTCGCTGTCGCCCGACTCCTGCGTCAGGCGCAGCGAGTCGATCCTCGGCCGCTGGGGCGGCCTGTCGCTGATCGCGGCCAAGTTCGTGCCCGGCGTGTCGGTGGTGGCGCCGCCGATGGCCGGTGCGCTGGGTATGTCGAACCTGCGCTTCCTGTTCTACGAAACGGTGGCGGCGTTGATCTGGACGCTGGGCTTCCTGTTCGTCGGCCGGATCTTCCATGCGGCGATCCAGGACGTGCTCGCGGTGATCTCCAACATCGGCCTGGGCGCGCTGGTGATCGGCATGCTGGCCCTGGCGGCCTTCATCGGCTGGCGCTACCGGCAACGCCGGCTGGCGCAGCAGCAGGCCGACGACATCGAACACATCCAGGTCGAAGTGCTGCGCGAAGCCCTGGCTGCGGGCGCTGGCCCGACGCTGATCGACGTCCGCTCCGACGAGGCCCGGGCCCTCGATACGCGGGCCATTCCCGGCGCCATCGGCATCGGGCTGAAGCAACTGCCGAAGCGGCTCGGTGCGTTCGCTGACGGGCGCGAACTGGTGGTCTTCTGCGACTGCCCCGACGACGCCTCGGCGATCGCGGGCGCGCGCATCCTGGCCGCCGCCGGGCTGCCGCGCGTGCGCGTGCTGGCCGGCGGGCTGGACGCCTGGGTCGCGTTGCATGCGGCGGAAGCCTCCACGGTCGAGCCGATGCGGGTGGCCGCGCCGCGGGCGGCCGCACACACCGCTTGATCCGGCGCCTGCGAACGGCCTAGAATCGGCCCCGCTCCGGGGTGCACGCAGTTGCGTGCTGAGATGGCCAAGCGGCCGAACCCGCGAACTTGATCTGGTTCATACCAGCGTAAGAAGAGCTGCGACTCCCCGGCATTCCCCCGTTCCTCGGGGAGCGATGCCGACCCGAGGCATCGCGGAGCACCCGTTGTTTTCCAAACAGGAGTGCCCCGCATGAATGCCATTGACAAGTTCGCTTCCCTCCTCACGCTCACGCGCGAGCCTTTCCCGGCCTCGACCAAGGGCGCCATCGCCGGCAGCCGGCCCGACCTTCGCGTGCCCGTGCGCGAAGTCTCGCTGACCAACGGCGAGCAGGTCTCGCTCTACGACACCTCGGGCCCGTACACCGATCCGGCCGCCGACATCGATGTCCGCCGCGGGCTGCCCGCCGTGCGCGACGCCTGGATCGCCGAGCGCAACGACACCGAGAGCTATCAAGGCCGGCTGCACTTGGCGCTCGACGACGGCGCGACGCATGCCGACCGCGATGCCCAGCGCATCGCCGAGCTGCGTGCCGGCGCCGCGGCGCTGCAACGCACGCCGCGGCGCGTTAAGTCCGGCGCCAACGTGACGCAGATGCACTACGCGCGCCGCGGCATCGTGACGCCCGAGATGGAATACGTCGCCTTGCGCGAGAACGGCCGCCGCGAATGGATGGCCGAGTACATGGCCGACGAGGCGCGCGAGAAGCGGCTGGCCGGCAATCCGATGGGCGCCCGCATCCCGAAGATCATCACGCCCGAATTCGTGCGCGAGGAAGTGGCGCGCGGCCGCGCGATCATCCCGGCCAACATCAACCACCCCGAGGTCGAGCCGATGGCGATCGGGCGCAACTTCAAGGTCAAGATCAACGCCAACATCGGCAACTCGGCGGTGACCTCCAGCATCGAGGAAGAGGTCGAGAAGCTGGTCTGGGCGATCCGCTGGGGCGCCGACAACGTGATGGACCTTTCGACCGGCCGCAACATCCACACCACGCGTGACTGGATCGTGCGCAACAGCCCGGTGCCGATCGGCACGGTGCCGATCTACCAGGCGCTGGAGAAGGTCGGCGGCGTGGCCGAGGACCTCACGTGGGAGATCTTCCGCGACACCCTGATCGAACAGGCCGAGCAGGGCGTCGACTACTTCACCATCCACGCGGGGCTGCGGCTGCCCTTCATCCACCTGACGGCGGACCGGCGCACCGGCATCGTCTCGCGCGGTGGCTCGATCATGGCCAAGTGGTGCATCTCGCACCACAAGGAGAGCTTCCTCTACACGCACTTCGAGGACATTTGCGACATCATGAAGGCCTACGACGTGAGCTTTTCGCTCGGCGACGGCCTGCGCCCCGGCTGCGCATCGGATGCCAACGACGAGGCCCAGTTCGCCGAACTGCGCACCCTTGGCGAGCTCACGCAGATCGCCTGGAAGCACGACGTGCAGACCATGATCGAGGGCCCTGGCCATGTGCCGATGCACCTGATCCAGGCCAACATGGACGAGCAGCTCAAGCACTGCCACGAGGCGCCGTTCTACACGCTGGGCCCGCTGACGATCGATATCGCGCCGGGCTACGACCACATCGCCAGCGCGATCGGCGCCGCGATGATCGGCTGGGCCGGCACCGCGATGCTGTGCTACGTCACGCCCAAGGAGCACCTGGGCCTGCCCGACCGCGACGACGTCAAGCAAGGGATCATCGCTTACAAGATCGCGGCCCATGCGGCCGACATCGCCAAGGGCCATCCGGGTGCGCGCTCGCGCGACGACGCGCTGTCCAAGGCGCGCTTCGAGTTTCGCTGGCAGGACCAGTTCAACCTCGGCCTCGACCCCGACACCGCCCGCGAGTTCCACGACGAGACCTTGCCCAAGGACAGCAGCAAGTTGGCGCATTTCTGCTCGATGTGCGGGCCGAAGTTCTGCTCGATGAAGATCACGCAGGAGGTGCGCGAGTACGCCGCCCAGCGCGGGATCGAGGCCAGCGACGCGGCCCTGGACGGCATGGCGGGCAAGTCGGCGGAGTTCAAGGCCGCAGGCGGCGAGATCTACATTCCAGTCCAGCCGGCCTGAGCGTCATGCTGGCGGCGGGGGTTCGTTGATACGATCGTCCCATGACTCCCATCCCTTTCGAAGCCGTCCTGTTCGACTGCGACGGCGTCCTGGTCGACTCCGAACCCATCACCAACCGCGTGCTCGCCGAGATGCTCGGCGAGCTCGGCTGGAGTCTCAGCACCGAGGAGTCGATGCGGATCTTCACCGGCAAGGCGGTCAAGGACGAGGCGGCGCTGATCGAGGCCAGAACCGGCTTCGCGATCACGCCCGAATGGCTGCACGGCTTTCGCGGCCGCCGCAACGAGGCGCTCGAGCGCGACCTGCTGGCCATTCCGAACGCCGCGCTGGCCGTGCGCGCCCTGAATGCGGCGCTGGATGGCAGGATAGCCTGCGCTTCGGGCGCCGATCGCCACAAGGTCGAGCTGCAGCTCGCGAAGATCGGGATCCTCGACTGCTTCGAGGGACGCATCTTCAGCGGCCACGAAATGCCGCGCTCCAAGCCGGCGCCCGACGTCTACCTGGCGGCCGCATCGGCGCTCGGCGTCGACCCGGCGCGCTGCGCGGTGATCGAGGACACGGTCACCGGGGCCATGGCCGGCGTCGCCGCCGGTGCGACCGTGTTCGGCTACAGCCCGACCGACCTGGGCCACAGCGGGCCCGAAGCCCTGCGTGCCGTGGGCGCCGTGCAGGTGTTCACCGACATGGCGCAGCTTCCGGCGCTGCTGGCCGACTGGCGCTCCGCGTTCGCCTGAATACGCTCCCATGCACGGCTTGCGCGCGCTCTGTGGTCCCTTGATCGCCGTCAGCCTGGCGGGCTGCTCGTCGGGCTCAACGAGCCCCTGGTCGACGGGCCGCCATCGCCCTCGGTCCTCATGGCGCCGGAGTCGGGCCGGGATCCGACGATCCTGGTGGCCGTCAAGCTGTCCGGCGGCGGTGCGCGGGCCGCGGCATTCGGCTATGGCGTGCTGGAGGAGCTGCGGCGCACTAAGGTCGATCTGAACGGCCGCCGCTCCGACCTGCTCGACGCCACCGGCGTGATCAGCGGCGTGTCGGGCCGCAGCATCCTGGCGGCCTACTACGCGGCCTTCGGCGCCGACAAGCTGCAGGACTTCGAACGCGACTTCCTGCGCCAGAACTTCCGGAACAGCCTGATCCTGCAGGCGCTGCGGCCCGGCAGCCTGTACGACCTGACTTCCCCCTGGTACGGTGGCAGCCACTTGCTGGTGCGCCGACTCGACGAGATCTACGAGGCAAGACCTACGCCGACATCGAGCGCAACCCGCGCCACCCGCAGTTGGTGATCGCGGCCACCGACATGTCGCTGGGCACGGCCTTCGAATTCACGGCCGACCAGTTCGCATTGATCTGCTCCGACTTGCAGAGCGTGCCCCTGTCCTTCGCGGTCGCGGCCTCCTCGGCGGTGCCGATCCTGCTGAGTCCGCTGACGCTTCAGAACTATTCGCAGGAATGCCGCGAGCTCGGCATCGTGCCGCGGCTCGCGGGGCGCGGCGGCGGCAACTACGGGCCCGGATGTTCCGCATGCAGGCCAACAGCTACCTGGACGCCCAGAGCCGCCCCTTCATCCACCTGGTCGATGGCGGCGTTGCCGACAACCTCGCGGTGCGCCGGCTGCTCGACCGCGCCTTGATCGGCGGCGGCTTGCGGCAGAGCTAGAAGTCGGCATCCCGCGCGGCAGCGTGCGCAAGCTGGTGGTGATCAGCGTCAATTCGGCGCGCGACGCGGCCAACGATCAGATCGATATCGTGCCTGGCGTTCGGGCGGTGGCCGACACGCTGCTGTTCGGGGCCGGCGCGCGCGCCACCCTGGAAACCCAGGAGTTCCTGCTCGATAACACTCGCCAATGGCGGGAGGGTGCAGCGCCGATGGCTCGGACGCCTTTGCCCCCGATGCCGAGATTCACGTCGTGCAGGTCAGCCTGCGCGACGCCGCGGACGGCGAATTGGGGCAGCGGCTGCTGCAGGTGTCGACCGCGTTCTCGATCAGCGACGACGAGGTGGCGCGGCTGATCGCAGCCGGGCGCAGCGTGCTGCAGCGCTCGCGCGACTGAAGAAGTCCCTGGGCGAGGACTGAAGCGAAGGCTCAGGCGTTGCCGCGCGGCAGCGTGGCCCTTGCCATGGTGGTCAGCGAGAGCGTCATCGCCTGGGCCCGGTCGGCCCACATGCGCGACACCAGATGGTCCGCGTTTTCAGTCACGAAGCCGCTGTTGCGGGTGCGGCCCGATGTCGCGATGAAATCCATCAAGTCGGCGAAGGCGTCGCTGTCGGTGTCGGGAATCTGCTGCATGCGGCGATGGTAGGGCGCGCCGAGCCCCCTTCTTGTCAGACGTTCTCCCATCGGACGATTCCGAGCACACTTTTTTCACGAATCCGCGTTCCCCTTGCGTGGCGCCAGGCCGTGCCGCCGGAAGGTGCCTGGTGCGACGCCGGTCCAGCCGCGAAACGCGCGCGAGAAGCTTTTCTCATTGCGAAAACCGACCGCTAGCGCGATCTGCTTGATCGGCCGGTCGGTGCGCCGCAGCTGGTCGGCCGCCGCTTCGTGCCGGATCTCGTCCTTGAGTGCCTGCAGCGAGACGCCTTCCTCCATCAATTGTCGATGCAGGGTGCGGCTCGACAGGTTCAGCTGCGCGGCCAGCGCCTCGGCGGTCGCGGCTTCGGCGGCGCGGCTGCGCAGCAGCTCGCGCACCCGCTGGCCGAGCAGCCGGTCGCGGCGGTATTGGAGCACCGTGAGCGGCAGGGCGCGCCGCAGCATGGTGCGCAGCGCCGCCTCGTCGCGCCGCAACGGCAGCGCCAGGTAGCGCGGGTCGAAGCTGTAGCTGGCCTGGGCGGCGCCGAAGCGCAGGCTGCCGCCGAACATCAGCGGATAGGCCTCGCGGTGCGGCGGCGCCTCGAACGGAAAGGTGGTGGCGCTCAGCGACACCCGCGAATCGATGGCCCAGCAGGCGTAGCCATGCAGGAAGCGCAAGTTCGACACCAAGCAGAACTCGCGGAACTCGCCGAGCGGGCGGTGCTCGGTGATCGACACCGTCGCCAGGCCGCCGGCGACCGAGAGATCGAGCGCGATGTCGTCGGTCAAGAGCCGCAGGTGCCGGCACCAGCGCTTGATCGCGACGCCGAGGTCGGGCGCCCCCAGCGAGGCCCGGCACAGCATGCCGTAGCTGCCCCACGGAAGCCGACGCTGGAACCAGCCGAGCGCCTCGTCGTCGAGCTGCTGCATCGCGAAGCCGGACAGGGTCTCGAACTGCGCGGCGGTCACGCGTGCGGCTGGATCTGCGAGTTCATGCGGCGTGATCTGTGCCTCCGCCAGGGCCGCCGAGGGGTCGGCGCCGTAGCGCGCGTAGGCCCGCACAATCGCTTGGACGAAGGCCATCGGCGTGGCCGCGCGGCGGGTGCTCTGGAGCGGTGACGAGGGCATGGCGGCGAGCGAGAAATGTGGCGGGATTTGCAACCATTGTGGCGCCAAATGCACCGGCACACGGCGTAAGCTGCGCCTCTCCGCCCGGGAAATTTCCGGTGCGGGACTGACCGACCAAGGAGACAAACCCATGCACGATCCCGGCCTGAACTTCGACCTGGGCGACACCATCGATTCCCTGCGCGACGCGATCCAGGACTTCGCCGCCCACGAGATCACGCCGCGCGCCGCCGACATCGACCGCGAGAACCTGTTCCCGGCCGACTTGTGGAAGAAGCTCGGCGACCTCGGCCTGCACGGCATGACCGTCAAGGAGAAATACGGCGGCACCGAGCTCGGCTACCTGGCGCACATCGTCGCGATGGAAGAGGTCTCGCGGGCCTCGGCCTCGGTCGGCCTCTCCTATGGCGCGCACTCCAACCTGTGCGTCAACCAGATCCACCGCAACGGCAACGAAGCGCAGAAGAAGAAATACCTGCCCAAGTTGGTCAGCGGCGAGCACGTCGGCGCGCTGGCCATGAGCGAGCCCAATGCGGGTTCCGACGTGGTCAGCATGAAGCTCAGGGCCGAGAAGAAGGGCGACCGCTACGTGCTCAACGGCGGCAAGATGTGGATCACCAATGGCGGCGACGCCGACACGCTGGTGATCTATGCCAAGACCGAGCCCGAGATGGGTGCCCGCGGCATGACCGCCTTCATCGTCGAGAAGGGCTTCAAGGGCTTCTCGGCCGGCACCAAGCTCGACAAGCTCGGCATGCGCGGCTCCAACACCTTCCCGCTCTACTTCGACAACTGCGAGGTGCCCGAGGAGAACGTGCTGGGCGGCGAGGGCATGGGCGCCAAGGTGCTCATGAGCGGCCTCGACTTCGAGCGCGCCGTGCTCTCCGGCGGCCCGCTGGGCATCATGGCCGCCTGCATGGACGCGGTGCTGCCCTTCGTCCACGAGCGCCAGCAGTTCGGCCAGAGCATCGGCGAGTTCCAGCTGATGCAGGGCAAGCTGGCCGACATGTACTCGACCTGGCAGGCCACGCGCGCCTATGTCTACGCGGTCGGCAAGGCCTGCGACCGCAGCGACCATGCGCGCACCTTCCGCAAGGACGCGGCCGGCGCCATCCTCTACTCGGCCGAGAAGGCGACCTGGATGGCCGGCGAGGCGATCCAGGCGCTCGGCGGCGTCGGCTACACCAAGGACTTCCCGGTCGAGCGGCTGTGGCGCGATGCCAAGCTCTACGAGATCGGCGCCGGCACCAGCGAGATCCGGCGCATGCTGATCGGCCGAGAGCTGTTCGCAGAGACGGCCTGACGGAGGCGCGATGAACCCGACGCTGAGCATGGCGCAAGGCGCCACCGACGTGCCGCTGATCGAGCAGACGATCGGCGACTTCTTCGACGACATGGCCGCCCGCCAGGGCGACCACGAGGCGCTGGTCAGCGTGCACGAGAACAAGCGCTACAGCTACCGCGAACTGCAGCGCGAAGTCGACCGCCTCGCCAGCGCCCTGCTGGGCCTGGGGCTGGTGCCGGGCGACCGCGTCGGCATCTGGTCGCACAACAACGCGTCCTGGGTGCTGATGCAGCTGGCCACGGCCAAGGTCGGCATCGTCCTAGTCAACATCAACCCGGCCTATCGCAGCTCGGAACTCGAGTACGCGCTCAACAAGGTGGCGTGCAAGGCGCTGGTCACGATGAAGAGCTTCAAGACCAGCGACTACGTCGGCATGCTGCGCGAGCTGGCGCCCGAGCTTGCTGCGGCGGCGCCCGGTGCCTTGAAGGCCGCCCGGCTGCCGCATCTGCGCAGCGTGGCCTGGATCGACGCGGCCGGCGACGAGGGCGAACTGCCTGGACTGATGCGCTTCTCGGCGCTGCACGACAGCGGCGATGCCGACGATCCGCAGGTCGATGCCATCGCGAAGACGCTCAAGGCCAGCGACCCGATCAACATCCAGTTCACCAGCGGCACCACCGGCTTCCCCAAGGGCGCGACGCTGACGCATCGCAACATCCTCAACAACGGCTTCTTCATCGGCGAGTGCATGAAGCTGTCGCCGGTCGATCGCCTCTGCATCCCGGTGCCGCTCTACCACTGCTTCGGCATGGTGCTGGGCAACCTGGCTTGCCTCACGCATGGCGCGACCATCGTCTATCCGAACGACGGCTTCGACCCGCTGACGGTGATGCAGACGGTGCAGGCCGAGAAGTGCACCGGGCTGCACGGCGTGCCGACGATGTTCATCGCCGAACTCGACCATCCGCGCTTCAAGGAGTTCGACTTCTCGTCCCTGCGCACCGGCATCATGGCCGGCTCGCCCTGCCCGACCGAGGTCATGAAGCGGGTGGTCGAGCAGATGCACCTGCGCGAGATCACGATCGCCTACGGCATGACCGAGACCAGCCCGGTGAGCTGCCAGAGCTCGACCGACACGCCGCTCGAGAAGCGCGTGTCGACCGTCGGCACGGTGCAGCCGCACCTCGAGATCAAGATYGTCGATCCGGTCACGGGCGATATCGTGCCGCGCGGCAGCTCGGGCGAGTTCTGCACCCGCGGCTATTCCGTGATGCACGGTTACTGGGATGACCCGGAGAAGACCCGCGAGGCGATCGACGCCGACGGCTGGATGCACACCGGCGACCTCGCCACCATGGACGCCGAGGGCTACGTCAACATCGTCGGCCGCATCAAGGACATGGTGATCCGCGGCGGCGAGAACATCTACCCGCGCGAGATCGAGGAGTTTCTGTATCGCCATCCGAAGGTGCAGGACGTGCAGGTGGTCGGGCTGCCCGACAAGAAGTACGGCGAGGAGCTGTGCGCCTGGATCATCGCCAAGCCAGGCCAGAGCCTGAGCGCCGACGAGGTGCGCGAGTTCTGCAAGGGCCAGATCGCGCACTACAAGGTGCCGCGCTACATCGAGTTCGTGACCCAGTTCCCGATGACGGTCACGGGCAAGATCCAGAAGTTCAAGATTCGCGAAGCCATGAAAGACCAGCTCGGGCTGGACGAGGACAAGACTGCATGAAGCTCGAGACCCAACTCAACGCCCGATCGGCGGATTTCCAGGCCAACGCGAGCGCGATGCGCGCGCTGGTCGACGATCTGCATGCGCAGTTCGCCAAGGTCGAGGCCGGCGGCGGCGAGGCGGCGCGCAGCAAGCACACGGCCCGCGGCAAGCTGCTGCCGCGCGACCGCGTGGCGCAGCTACTGGACCCGGRCACGCCCTTTCTCGAGGTGGCGCCGCTCGCCGCCCATGCCATGTACCACGGCGCGGCGCCCGGGGCGGGCCTGATCGCGGGCATCGGCCGGGTCAGCGGCGTCGACTGCATGATCGTCTGCAACGACGCGACCGTGAAGGGCGGCACCTACTATCCCGTCACTGTCAAGAAGCACCTGCGCGCGCAGGAGATCGCCGAGCAGAACCGCCTGCCCTGCATTTACCTGGTCGACTCGGGCGGCGCCAACCTGCCGAACCAGGACGAAGTGTTTCCGGACCGCGACCACTTCGGCCGCATCTTCTACAACCAGGCGCAGATGAGCGCGCAGGGCATCGCGCAGATCGCGGTCGTGATGGGCTCCTGCACGGCCGGCGGCGCCTACGTGCCGGCGATGAGTGACGAAAGCATCATCGTCAAGAACCAGGGCACCATCTTTCTCGGCGGCCCGCCCCTGGTGAAGGCGGCCACCGGTGAGGTGGTGACGGCGGAAGACCTGGGTGGCGGCGACGTCCACACGCGGCTGTCGGGCGTGGCCGACCACCTGGCGCAGAACGACCTGCATGCGCTGGCGCTGGCGCGCGCGGCGGTGGCCAATCTCAATGCCCGCAACGCAACTGCCGCTGCACCGCCCGCGAGTGCCATCCGGGCTCCGGCGTGCCCGACGGAAGAGCTCTACGGCGTGATTCCGACCGACACCCGCAAGCCCTTCGACGTCCGCGAGATCATCGCCCGCATCGTCGACGGCAGCGAGTTCCACGAGTTCAAGTCGCGCTTCGGCAGCACCCTGGTCTGCGGCTTCGCCGAGATCGAGGGCATGCCGGTGGGCATCGTCGCCAACAACGGCATCCTGTTCAGCGAATCGGCACAGAAGGGCGCCCACTTCATCGAGCTGTGCTGCCAGCGCAAGACGCCGCTGGTGTTCCTGCAGAACATCACGGGCTTCATGGTCGGGCGCAAGTACGAGAACGAAGGCATTGCGCGCCACGGCGCCAAGATGGTGACGGCCGTGGCCACCGCCAACGTGCCCAAGTTCACGATCATCATCGGCGGCAGTTTCGGGGCCGGCAACTACGGCATGTGCGGCCGCGCGTACTCGCCGCGCTTCCTCTGGATGTGGCCCAACGCGCGGATCAGCGTGATGGGCGGCGAGCAGGCCGCGAGCGTGCTGGCCACGGTCAAGCGCGACGGCATCGAGGCCAAGGGCGGGCAGTGGAGCGCCGAAGAAGAGGAAGCCTTCAAGTCGCCGATCCGCCAGCAGTACGAGGTGCAGGGCCATCCCTACTACGCCACCGCGCGGCTCTGGGACGACGGCATCATCGACCCGGCCGACACCCGGCGCGTGCTGGCGCTGGGCTTGGCGGCGGCGCGCAATGCACCGATCCCCGAGCCGAAGTTCGGCATCTTCCGCATGTGAGCGCGATGTCGCTGCCGAACTACTTCGCCAGCCTCGCGCGCTACCACGCGTGGGCGACGCAGCGGCTGGTCGCGTCGAACCTGCAGGGGCTGTCCGATGACGAGTGGCATCGCGACTGCGGGCTGTTCTTTCGCTCGGTGCACCGCACGGTCAACCATCTGCTGCTGACCGACAACATCTGGTTCGCGCGCTTCGCCGAAGGCCAGTCGCTGCGCCTGGCGCTCGATACCGAATTGCACGCGGACCGCATCGAGGTCTGCAATGCGCTCGGCCAGGCCGTGACGCGCTGGAGCCCCTGGCTTGCGGCCCTGGCGCCGGAGCGTTTCGAAGGCGAACTCGCCTACACCCGCAACAACGGCGACGAGGTGCGCATTCCGTTCGCGCCGGCGCTCGGCCATGTCTTCAACCACGCGACCCACCATCGCGGCCAACTCAGCGCCGCGCTGACCGCAATGGCCGAGCCCGCGCCTGAGATTGATTGGGTCTATCTGCTGCAACAGGAAGCGAAATCGTCATGAGCACGTCTTTCACCACGCTGAAGCTGTCGATCGAAGGTGCTGTCGCACGCATCTGGCTCGACCAGCCCGACGCCCGCAATGCCTTCGACGACACCGTGATCGCCGAGCTGACCCAGGCCTTCCTCGACGCCGGCGCCGCGCCGCAGGTCAAGGCCGTCGTCCTCGGCGCCAACGGCCCGGCCTTCTGCGCCGGCGCCAACCTCAACTGGATGAAGCGCATGGCCGATTATTCGCGCGACGAGAACGTCGCCGACGCGGGCAAGCTGGCCACCATGCTGCGCACCATTGCCGACTGCCCCAAGCCCACCATCGCGCGCGTGCAGGGCGATGTCTATGCCGGCGGCATGGGGCTGGTCGCGGCCTGCGACATCGCGGTCAGCGTCGACGCCGCCTGGTACTGCCTCAGCGAGGTCCGGATCGGCCTGGTCCCGGCGACCATCAGCCCCTATGTGCTGCGCGCGATGGGCACCCGGGCGGCGCAGCGCTGGTTCCTCACGGCCGAGCGCTTCGCGGCGGCCGAGGCGCATCGCATCGGCTTCGTGCACGAGGTGGTGGCGGCCGACGCGCTCGATGCCAAGGTGGCCGAGATCGTCAAGGCGCTGACCAGCGCCAGCCCGGCCGCGGTGCGGGCCTGCAAGACATTGATCGCTGACGTGGCGGGTCAGGAGATCGACGACGCGCTGATCGCGAAGACGGTGCAGGGCATTGCCGACATCCGCGCCAGCGAGGAAGGGCGCGAGGGCGTCCAGTCTTTCCTGCAGAAGCGCAAGCCCTCGTGGTTGAGCGTGTGACACGGAGCCCCCCATGACCTCGCTCGACATGCCGCAACTGCTCGCCCTGGCGGCCGCGCTCGGCTGGGCCAGCGGCGTGCGGCTGTACCTGGTGGTGCTGCTGACCGGTCTCGCCGGCTACCTCGACTGGATCCCGCTGCCCAGCGGGCTCCAGCTGCTGGCGCACCCCGTGGTGCTGGCGGCCAGCGGCTTCATGGTCTTCGTCGAGTTCTTCGCCGACAAGATCCCGGGCCTCGATTCGATCTGGGACATGGTCCACACCGCGATCCGCATTCCCGCCGGCGCTGCGCTCGCGGCTGGTGTGTTCGGCGCCGATCACGCGGCGCTGGCGCTGGTGGCCGCCTTGCTCGGCGGCGGTTTCGCGGCCACTGCGCATGCGGCCAAGGCCACCACGCGGGCCGCGATCAACACCTCGCCCGAGCCCTTCACCAACGTCGGCGCCTCGCTGATCGAGGACACCGTGGTGCCTGCCGGCCTGTGGCTGGCGGTCGCGCATCCGCTGGTGTTCGGCCTGTTGTTCATCGTCGTGCTGGTCGCCAGCGTCTGGCTGATCCGCAAGAGCTGGCGCTTCCTCAAAGCCTTGTTCGGCCGTGTGGCGCGGATCTTCAGCGGCCGGTCCGATCCCGGCGTCGTGCCCGCCTTCCAGCTCAAGAAAAATCCTCCTGGAGACTCATCGAATGTTTAAGAAGATCCTGATCGCCAACCGTGGGGAGATTGCCTGCCGTGTGGCCGCTACCGCGCGCCGCATGGCCGTGCGCACGGTGGCCGTGTACTCCGACGCCGACGCCCACGCCAACCACGTGCGCGCCTGYGACGAGTCGGTGTACCTCGGCGGCAGCGCGCCCAAGGAGAGCTACCTTCGCTGGGAGAAGATCCTCGAGGCCGCCAGGGCCGCGGGCGCCGAGGCGGTGCATCCGGGCTACGGCTTCCTGAGCGAGAACGAGGAATTTGCGCAGGCCTGCGCCGATGCCGGCCTGGTCTTCATCGGCCCGCCGCCCTCGGCGATCAAGGCCATGGGACTGAAGGCCGAATCGAAGCAGCTGATGGAGAAGGCCGGCGTGCCGCTGGTGCCCGGCTACCACGGCAGCGACCAGAACCCGGCGCTGCTCCAGCGCGAGGCCGACCGCATCGGCTACCCGGTGCTGATCAAGGCCAGCGCCGGCGGCGGCGGCAAGGGCATGCGCGTGGTCGAGAAGGCGGGCGACTTCGCCGCCGCGCTGGCCTCGTGCCAGCGCGAGGCGATCAACAGCTTCGGCGACGACGCGGTGCTGATCGAGAAGTACGTACAGCGGCCGCGCCACATCGAGATCCAGGTCTTCGGCGACACAAAGGGCAACTACGTCTACCTGTTCGAGCGCGACTGCTCGGTGCAGCGGCGCCACCAGAAGGTGCTCGAGGAAGCGCCCGCGCCCGGCATGACCGAAGCGATGCGCAAGCAGATGGGCGAGGCGGCTGTCGCGGCGGCGCGAGCGGTGAACTACGTCGGCGCGGGCACGGTCGAGTTCATCGTCGAGCAGCGCGGTGATGCGGAAATGAACTTCTTCTTCATGGAGATGAACACGCGGCTGCAGGTCGAGCACCCGGTGACCGAGGCGATCACCGGCCTCGACCTGGTCGAATGGCAGCTGCGCGTGGCGTCCGGCGAGGCGCTGCCCCTGAAGCAGGAGCAGTTGCAGATCCACGGCCATGCGATCGAGGCGCGCATCTGCGCCGAGAACCCCGACAACAATTTCCTGCCGGCCACTGGCACCCTGCGGGTCTATCGCAAGCCGCAGGCCACGACCTTCCAGCGCAGCCGCGTGCGCATCGATGACGGCGTGCGCGAGGGCGGCGTGATCTCGCCCTTCTACGATTCGATGATTGCCAAGCTGATCGTGCATGGCGCAACGCGCGAAGAGGCGCTGGCGCGGCTCGACCTGGCGCTGGCGCAGACCCACATCGTCGGCGTGGCGACCAATGTGCAGTTCCTGCGCGGCATCCTGCGCACCGATTCGTTCGCCAATGCCAGGCTCGACACCGCGCTGATCGAGCGCGAGCGCTCGGTGCTGTTTGACCAGGAGCCGCTCGGACTGCCGCTGGCGGCCGCGGCATCGATCGCGTGCACCTTGCTGGCCGAGGCGGCGGGCGCCAGTGCCGATCCGTTCAGCCGGCGTGACGGCTGGCAGTCGCATGGCGTGGCGACCCGGCCCTTCGAATTCGAGTTCCGCGGCGAGCCGAAAAGTGCCACGCTGCGCTACCTGCACGATGGCGCGCTCACGCTCCAGGTCGGCGAGGTCTCGGGGCCGCTCGTGATCGGCAGCTTCCCCTCGGGCGAGCTCGAACTGCAGTTCAACGGCCAGCGGCACACGCTCAACGTCTACGAGGATGAGGCCACGGCCTATTTGTTCGGCGCCGAGGGCGCGACCCGGATCGTCGCCATCGACCGGCTCGCGCATGCCGGAGAGACGCATGCCGAGGGCGGCCGCCTCACGGCGCCGATGCCCGGTAAGGTGGTGTCCTTCGCGGTCAAGGCGGGCGACAAGGTCAGCCGCGGCCAACCCTTGGCGGTGATGGAGGCGATGAAGATGGAGCACACGATTGCGGCGCCGGCCGACGGCACGGTCGAGGAACTGTTGTACGTGCCGGGGGACCAGGTCGCGGAGGGGGCTGAACTGCTGCGCATCGCGGCTTAGGCCGACGCCGAGGCGGGTCGCATTTAAGCTCGGGGGATGACTTCCCGAATCCGAATCACCGTTTGCCTGACCGACAACCGCCCCGATCCCTGGATCGAGGGCCTGCGCGCCGCCATGCCCGAAGCCGAGGTGGAGAACTGGGCGCCCGGCGCCGCGCCGGCCGACCATGCCGTGGTCTGGGCGCCGCCGCAGCAGTTTCTTGACGAGCAGCCGGGCCTGCGCGGGCTGTTCAACATCGGCGCGGGTGTCGATGCGCTGCTCAAGCTCAAGGTGGCGCCGCAGACGAAGGTGGTGCGGCTCGACGACGCCGGCATGTCGGTGCAGATGGCCGAGTACGTCTGCCATGCGCTGATCCGGCATTTTCGCGAGTTCGACGCCTACGAGGCCGAAGCGCGAGCCGGCCGCTGGAGCTACCGCAAGCCGCGCGAGCGGAGCGACTTCCCGGTCGGCGTGATGGGGCTCGGCGTGCTCGGCGAGCGCGTGGCCAAGGCTGTGGCGCAGTTCGAGTTTCCGGTGAATGGCTGGAGCCGTTCGCCCAAGCAGATCGACGGCTTGCGCTGCTTCGCCGGTGAGTCCCAGTTCGACGACTTTCTCGGCGCCAGCCGCGTGCTCGTGAACCTCCTGCCGCTGACCGCCGAGACGCGCGGCATCCTGAACCGCGACACGCTGTCGAAGCTCAATGGCGGCCGCCCCGGCGGCTACCTGATCAACGTGGCGCGCGGTGCGCACCTGGTCGACGATGACCTGATTCCGCTGCTCGACAGCGGACTGCTCGCCGGTGCCACGCTCGATGTCTTCAACGTCGAACCGCTGCCGGCCGGGCATCCGCTCTGGTCACATCCGAAGATCACGGTGACGCCGCATGGCTCGGCGCGGACCGAGCGCGACACATCGATCAAGCAGATCGTTGGGAAGATCCGGGCGATGGAGCGGGGGGAGGCGGTGGCGGGGGTAGTGGATACCGGGCGAGGGTACTGAAATGGATGGCCTTGGCGGAATTCGACGCCGCACCGAGGGAACTGATCCAGAGCGTGTGCGGGTGCTCCGGCTTATTGACCTCGACATTGCTGCACATCCAGAGCGGCTGCAATCCATCGATGTTGCATGCCTTCAGCGCATTCAGGCGCTGGTCGGTGATGCGAGCGTGGATCTCGGGGTGTCGCTGTCGGCGGATGGTGAATGAGTGCGGCGTCCTCCGGCTGAGGGCCGGCTGATGATCGCCTCTCGCGTAGCTCGCGCGGGATGCGTTCCCGGCGCGTTCGAAACCCAATGCCGGTAGTCGCATTCGACTCTGCCCGCGTCTGAGATGAAACGTCCCTCTTCAAACAGGTGTGACCTGCACCGCGTAGCCGATCTGTTGGAGCCGTCGGATCAGGCGGTTGGCAGTTTTGTGGGCGTCGGCGCGGTCGAAGTGGGCGGCGCCGAGGTCGTGCCATTCGGTGCCGTCGCGCAGCATGTGCCAGGCGGCAGTGAGCATGGAGGCGGCCACGCCGATGATGGCCTTCTTGGCGC
>NZ_JBFUIU010000049.1:0-24430 GCF_056401695.1 Variovorax sp. P4_D9 | reverse complement strand
GCGCCAGCCCGCGCGTGCACCGCGCCGATGTCGCCTTGCGCCTGGCGCGCAGCGTGGCCGGCGACGACCGCCGCGTGTCCGCCTTCACGCAGCGCCAGGCCGAGCAGCGCGCCCGTTTCGCGCTGCCGCCGCTGCCCACCACGACCATCGGATCGTTCCCGCAGACGCGCGCGATCCGCGCGGCGCGCGCCGCTTTCAAGCGCGGCGAACTCGACGCCTCCGGCTACCGCGAGAAGATGCAGGACGAGATCGCGCTGGCGGTGCACAAGCAGGAAGAACTCGGCATCGACGTGCTGGTGCATGGCGAGGCCGAGCGCAACGACATGGTCGAGTACTTCGGCGAGCAACTCGACGGCTTCGCCTTCACGGCCAACGGCTGGGTGCAGTCCTACGGCTCGCGCTGCGTCAAGCCGCCGCTGATCTTCGGCGACGTCGCCCGGCCGGCGCCGATGACGGTCGCGTGGACCGCCTACGCCCAGAGCCTCACCAAGCGGCCGATGAAGGGCATGCTGACCGGCCCGGTCACGATCCTGCAGTGGTCCTTCGTGCGCGACGACCAGCCGCGCAGCCTCACGACCGAGCAGATCGCCTGGGCGATCCGCGACGAGGTGGCGGACCTCGAACAGGCCGGCATCGGCATCATCCAGATCGACGAGCCGGCGATCCGCGAAGGCCTGCCACTGCGGTGCGCGGGCTGGAAGAACTACCTCGAGGGCGCGACCCGGTCGTTCCGAATCAGCGCCTCGGGCGTGGCCGACCGGACCCAGATCCACACCCACATGTGCTATTCGGAATTCAACGACATCCTGCCGGAGATCGCGGCCATGGATGCGGACGTCATCACCATCGAGACCAGCCGCTCCGACATGGATCTGCTGCGCGGCTTCGGCGACTTCGACTATCCGAACGAGATCGGCCCCGGCGTCTACGACATCCACTCGCCGCGCATCCCGGGCACCGACGAGATGGTGCGGTTGATGCGTAAGGCGGCCGCGGTGGTGCCGGTGGAAAGGCTCTGGATCAATCCGGATTGCGGCCTGAAGACGCGTGGCTGGCCGGAGACAGAGGCGGCGCTCGCCAACATGGTGGCGGCAGCGCGCCTGCTGCGCAGCGAGCTCAGCGCCCAGGCTTCTCGTCCGCTACCGCGTACGGCGTGAAGCGGCTCTCGTTCTCGTTGACGTCCAGCGGACGGCCGATGAACGGGAACGCGCGCTGCGGGCAGGCGACCCGCTCGCAGACCTTGCAGCCCATGCCGATCGGCGTCGGCACTTCCGGGTCCTTGAGGTCGAGGCCTTTCGAATACACCAGCCGCGGCGCGTAGCGGATGTCGCAGCCGAGGCCGATCGAGAAGGTCTTGCTCGGCGAGCCGTAGCCGCGCTGCCCGTGCGACACGGTGCGCGCGATCCAGAGGTAGGCCCGGCCGTCGGGCATGCGCGCGAGCTGCGGCAGGATGCGTCCGGGCTGCGCGAAGGCCTCGTAGACATTCCACAGCGGGCAGGTGCCGCCGGTCTTCGAGAAGTGGAAGTGCGTCGCCGACTGCCGCTTGGAGATGTTGCCGGCCCGGTCGACGCGGATGAAGAAGAAGGGCACGCCGGGCGACTGTGGCCGCTGCAGCGTGCTGAGCCGGTGGCAGATGGTCTCGAAGCCGACGCCGAAGCGGCGCGCGAGCTGGTCGATGTCGTAGCGCAAGGTCTCGGCCGCCTCGAGGAAGAGGCCGTAGGGCAGCAGCAAGGCGCCCGCGAAATAGTTGGCCAGGCCGATGCGCGCCAGACCGTGCGCCGGCGCGTCGTCGAAGCCCGCGCCATCGACCAGCGATTCGATCAAGGCGGATTGCTCCAGCAGCGCGAGCTGCGTCGCCAGCTGGAAGACCTGCTGGCCCGCCTCGAGACCGGTCGACAGGCGCAGCACGCGGTACGCCGGGTCGTAGCGCCGCTGGCTGTCCGCGACAGCCTCATCCGCCGGAATGACGCGCACGCCGTGCTGCTTCATGAGCCGCTGCAGCAGCCATTCGCCCAGCGGCCCGCCGTGGCCGCGTGCCTCCGAAGCCAGCCCCTCGGCGGCGGCGTCGAGCGGGTCGAAATAGTTCTGATGGGCGAAGAAGAAGTCGCGCACCCGCTCGAAGGGCATGGGACGCACGCCCGCGAGATCGCCGCGGCCGTCGCCGAGCTCGGCCGCCATGGTCTCCAGCCGCGCCATTGCCTCCTGGTGACGGCGATGAAGCGCCAGCAGCGCGCGACCGACGGCCGGCATCTGCGAGGCGACTTCGCGCAACTCGGGCAGCGACACCACCTCTCCACCCGGGTTGTCGGCCAGCGCATCGCGCAGGTCGGCCACCAGCCGCGCCTCCTCATCTTCGGAAAACTGCTGCACGTCGACACCAAGCGCGCGGCTGATCCTGAGCAGCACGGCGACGGTGAGCGGCCGCTGGTTCTGCTCGATCTGGTTCAGGTAGCTCGGCGACAGGCCCAGCGCATGAGCCAGCGCCACCTGGCTCAGGCCACGCTCGGCCCGCAGCTTGCGCAGGCGCACGCCCATGAAGGTCTTGCGCATCAGGCCGGACCCAAGAAATTCGCAAACTTCGCAATACAGTACGTTTCCATTCGCATCTCTTCGCTATTTCAGTCCTTCATTATGGGTCTGCAAATGCGTAGATTGCGAACCATGAACACGCTTGCTTCTCCCTCCGGCTTCAAGCCAAAGAAATCCGTCGCGCTGTCCGGCGTCACCGCGGGCAACACCGCGCTGTGCAGCGTCGGGCGCACTGGCAACGACCTGCACTACCGCGGCTACGACATCCTGGACATCGCCGAGGTCTGCGAGTTCGAGGAGATCGCCCACCTGCTGGTGCACGGCAAGCTGCCGAGCGCCGCCGAGCTACGGGCCTACAAGAGCCGGCTCAAGGCCCTGCGCGGCCTCCCCGCGAGCCTCAAGGAAGCGCTCGAGCAACTGCCCGCGAGCGCCCACCCGATGGACGTGATGCGCACCGGCGTCTCGACCCTGGGCTGCATGCTGCCTGAGAAGGACGACCATAACGTGCCCGGCGCGCGCGACATCGCCGACCGCCTGATGGCCTCGCTCGGCTCGATGCTGCTCTACTGGTACCACTGGTCGACGCAGGGCCGGCGCATCGAGGTCGAGACCGACGACGACTCGATCGGCGCGCACTTCCTGCACCTGCTGCACGGACGTAAGCCCTCGCCCGCGTGGGAGCGCGCGATGCATACGTCGCTGAATCTCTATGCGGAGCACGAGTTCAACGCCAGCACCTTCGCCGCCCGCGTGGTGGCGGGCACCGGCGCCGACGTCTACTCCGCGATCACGGGCGCGATCGGTGCGCTGCGCGGACCGAAGCACGGCGGCGCCAACGAAGTGGCCTTCGAGATCCAGAAGCGCTACGACTCGCCCGACGAGGCCGAGGCCGACATCCGCCGCCGGGTCGAGGCGAAGGAGGTGGTGATCGGCTTCGGCCACCCGGTCTACACGGTGAGCGATCCGCGCAATGAGGTTATCAAGGGGGTCGCCAGATCGCTGTCGACCGAAGCCGGCTCGACCAAGATGTTCGACATCGCCGAGCGGCTGGAGACGGTCATGTGGGAGGCCAAGAAGATGTTCCCCAACCTCGACTGGTTCAGCGCCGTGAGCTACCACATGATGGGCGTGCCCACGGCCATGTTCACGCCGCTGTTCGTCATTGCGCGTACCTCGGGCTGGGCGGCCCACATCATCGAGCAGCGCATCGACAACAAGATCATCCGGCCGAGCGCGAACTACACCGGCCCGGAAGATCTCGCCTACGTGCCGATGGCGGAGCGCCAGTAACCGCGACGCCTGTCCCCCTCCCTTTTTCCCACTTCTTCAGCACCCGCATGTCCGCACACATCAGCAACGTTCGCCCCGAATGGGACTCCGTCATCGTCGACATCGTCGACTACGCACTCGGCTACCAGGTCGAATCCAGACTGGCCCTGGACACAGCCCGCCACATCCTGATCGACACTCTGGGCTGCGGCCTCGAGGCGCTGGAATATCCGGCGGCCTGCAAGCTGCTCGGCCCGATCGTCAAGGGCACCGTCGTGCCGAACGGCGCCCGGGTGCCGGGCACGCAGTTCCAGCTCGACCCGGTGCAGGCCGCCTTCGACATCGGCGCCCTGATCCGCTGGCTGGACTTCAACGACACCTGGCTGGCGGCCGAGTGGGGCCACCCGAGCGACAACCTGGGTGGCATCCTGGCCGTCGCCGACTGGGCGAGCCGCAGCGCCGTCGCGGCGGGCCGCGAGCCGCTGCTGATGCGCGAGGTGCTCACGGCGATCGTCAAGGCGCACGAGATCCAGGGCGTGATCGCGCTCGAGAATTCCTTCAACAAGGTCGGCCTCGACCACGTGCTGCTGGTCAAGGTGGCTTCGACTGCGGTGGTGTCGCAGATGCTGGGCCTGAGCCGCGACGAGACCCTGGCCGCGGTGTCGCTGGCCTGGGTCGATGGCCAGTCACTGCGCACCTACCGCCACGCGCCGAACGCCGGCAGCCGCAAGAGCTGGGCGGCCGGCGACGCCACCAGCCGCGCCGTGCGGCTGGCGCTGATCGCGCAGACCGGCGAGATGGGCTACCCCTCGGCGCTGAGCGCGAAGACATGGGGCTTCTACGACGTGCTGTTCAAGGGCCAGCCCTTCCGCTTCCAGCGGCCGTACGGCAGCTATGTGGCGGAGAACGTGCTGTTCAAGATCAGCTTCCCGGCCGAGTTCCACAGCCAGACCGCGGTCGAGGCGGCAGTTGAGCTGCACGCGCAGCTGAAGGCCGCCGGCAAGGCGGTGGAGGACATCGAGCGGATCACCATCCGCACCCACGAGGCCTGCATCCGCATCATCGACAAGCAGGGCCCGCTGAACAACGAAGCCGACCGCGACCACTGCATCCAGTACATGGTGGCGGTGCCGCTGATCTTCGGCCGGCTCCAGGCCTCCGACTACGAGGACGGCGTGGCGGCCGACCCGCGCATCGATGCCTTGCGCGCGAAGATCCATTGCGTCGAGGACCCCCGCTACACGCAGGACTATCACGACCCCGAGAAGCGCAGCATCGCGAACGCGCTCACGGTCGAGTTCAAGGATGGCAGCCGGCTCGCCGAAGTCGCGGTCGAGTACCCGATCGGCCACAAGCGGCGCCGTGCCGAAGGCATTCCGCTGCTCGAGGCCAAGTTCCGCACCAACCTCGCGCGCCGCTTCCCGAAGAAGCAGCAGGACGCGATCCTCGCGGTGTCGCTCGACCCTCGGGCACTCGAAGAAATGCCGGTCAGCGCGTACCTCGACCTCTACGTGATCTGAGGATGAAAGCGGGCTTGTCGATTCGATGCGGCCTGGATGAGGCGGCCGAACCGGGGCGGGATCACGACACAGCGTTACCCGTGCCGAGGGCATCGGGTGGCCCCCGCAGCGAAATAAAGGACGAGGCGAAGCCGGGGCGCATTCGCGGAGGGGGCCACCCGGTGGCCTCGGCACGCGCCCCGAAAGCCTGCACCGAATTTCAGCAACCTTTCATGCGCCGCGGGTCCCGCGATAGCGTGGTGGAAAACGGATATGACACACACTAGAAAAACCTTGCGCGCACTGGTAGAAGCACGGCGCAGCGTGCTGGTGCCCGGCGCCTTCAACGCGCTGTCGGCGCGGGTGGTCGAGGACCTCGGCTTCGAGGCGATCTACGTCACGGGCGCCGGCGTCACTAACATGTGGTTCGGCCTGCCCGACCAGGGCTTCATGGGGCTGCACGAGATCGCCGACCACACGGCGCGCATCCGCGATGCCGTGGCGCTGCCGCTGATCGTCGACGCCGACACCGGCTTCGGCAACGCGCTCAACGTGAGGCACACGGTGCGCACGCTGGAGCGTGCTGGCGCCGACTGCATCCAGTTCGAGGACCAAGTGGCGCCCAAGCGCTGCGGCCACTTCGCCGGCAAGGAGGTGATCGGCACCGACGAGGCCGTGGCGAAGATCAAGGCCGCGGTCGATGCCCGGGCCGACCCGGACCTGCTGATCCTGGCCCGCACCGACGCCTGCGCGACCCTGGGCTTCGAGGCCGCAGTCGAGCGGGCGCAACAGCTCAGCGAAGCCGGTGCCGACATCCTGTTCGTCGAGGCCGTGACCACCGCCGAGCAGATCCGGGCGCTGCCGCAGCGCCTTGCCAGGCCGCAGCTCATGAACATGGTGATCGGCGGCAAGACGCCGATCACCGGCGCCGCCGAGCTGGCCGAACTCGGCTACGGCATCGTGCTCTACGCCAACGCGGCGCTGCAGGGCGCGGTGGCCGGCATGCAGAAGGCACTGACCGTGCTGCGCGACGACCGCCGCATCGACGAGGATCCGGCGCTGGTCGTCAGCTTCGCGGAGCGCCAGCGGCTGGTCGGCAAGCCGGCGCTGGACGAATTGGAGAAGAAGTACGCGGCGCCCTAGTCTAGGCTTCGGTCACGGTCTGGGCCGCGACCACCGCCTCGGTGCGGTTGCGTACATTGAGCGCGCGAAAGATCGCCGCCAGGTGGATCTTGACCGTGCCTTCGCTGATGCCGAGCGCACGTCCGATCAGCTTGTTGGGCTTGCCCTGCGACAGCAGCTGCAGCACTTCGACCTGGCGCTCGGTCAACACGTTGCGCAGGTGCTCGAGGGTCTGCACGGTGGCCGCGGACGAGCCGCGCGAGGCACCGTCGCCGGCCGCGCCGGCGCCAGGGATTCCGGCGACCACGCCGGGCGGCAGCGACGACAGCATCATGGGCGGCACGTAGACCCCGCCCGCCAGCACCAGGCGCACCGCCGACAGCATCACTTCCGGCGAAYAGGCCTTGGGAATGAAGCCCAGCACGCCGCGCTCGAGCGCGCTGCGCATCACGGCGGGATCTTCGTAGCCCGAGAGCACGATGACCGGCACGGCGGGATGGCGGCGGCGGATCTCGTCGATGTGGGCCTGGCCTTCGGCACCGGGCATGTTGAGGTCGATCACGGCCAGATCGAGGTCGTCGGAGGCACCGTTGAGCAGTTCGTCGACGCTCATGGCCAGGACGAAGTCGATGCCGGGCTCGAGCTCGGACAACTTGGCCTTGACCGCCTCGATGACGAGCCGGTGGTCGTCGGCGATCAGGATTTTCATGGCTTTCCCCAGCGTCATTGATAAATGAAGGCAGGCCGACGATAACGGCGAACGGGACGCGCATCAAGGCGGAATTCGCTCCCCGAACGACATAGCTCCCAAGCGATATGGCGCCAGCCCGCGGCAATGAAAGAATGATCCACATCCAAAATCGACCGGGAACGTGGGCATGTGCCAACGACACAGGCGCAGCAGCCAGACTCCGATCCCCAGCAACGCCTAGCAGCGAGCGCTGAATGGCTCGCCTGCTCGATTGCTTTTCCAGGCTGATCGCGTTCGGCCTCGGACTGGATGCATCGATCGCCGCAGGCCGGGCCGAGCCCGGCTGCGAGTCCGCCCGGCAGCAGGCGCTCGGCCTGCTCGAGGAAGCCCGTGAAGCGGCACGGGCGCTCGGCCACCCGGCCACTGCGATCGAATCGGCCCGGTTCGCGATGGTCGCCTGGATCGACGAGATCCTGGCGCGGCACCCCGGCTGCAAGGCCGGCGAGGGGGCGCCGCTGGAACAGCAGGTGTTCAATTCCAACAACGCGCACACCGAGTTCTTCCACCACCTGTCGGCACTGGCGGCCGGCAACGACGAGGTCCGGGAAGTCTTCTGGCACGCGCTGGCGCTCGGATTCAAGGGCCAGTACTACTTCGAGTGCGGCGATGGCGGCGAGCTCGGCAAGCTCAAGACCCTGCACGACGAGCAGCTCGCGCTGCGTCCGGCCCGGCTCGACCCCCTCGCGCAGGAGCGGATCACGCCGCAACCCTACAGCCTGCCCGATCCGCCCGGGCCGCGCGACCCGCAGCGGCGCGAACGCACCGTGCTGCGCGCCGGCGGCGCGCTGGCGCTGCTGCTCCCGCTCGCCTACTTGCTGTGGTCCCTGTTGGCGGGCCCGCGCGAAGAGCCGCCGACGCTGGCCCAGCGCGTCGAGCAGCAACTCCAGACCTATGCCTGCGCGGACCTCTCGGCCACGGTCACGGCGGACGGCGCGGCACAGGTGCAGGGCTTCGTCTCGCGCGCCGAGGAGACCGACCGGGTGCAGCGCGACGTGCTGGCCCTGCCGGGGGTGAACACCGCCGTGTTCGACCTCCAACTGCGGATCTGGCCGCACTGCGAGGTGCTGGCGCTGCTGAAGCCCTACCAGGCGCGCAACCGGGAGAACGCGCCGGGCCTGTCCATCGCGACGCCCACGGCGCCGACAGGCCGGCTGCGCGAAGGCGACCCGGTCCTGATCGAGGTCAGGAACGCGCAACGCGACGGCTATCTGTGGGTCGACTACTACACGGCCGATGGCGCCGTGATGCATCTCAATCTCAATGCCGGGCCGGTGCAACCGCGCGTGCGCGCTGGCGAAACCCTCGAACTCGGGCGCGACGTCCCCTCGAGCTGGCTCTCCGCGCCGCCCTTCGGCACGGTTCTGGTGACGGCGCTGTCCTCGCCCATGCCCTTCGCCGAGGCGGTCGACCGGCCGCCTTTCGAACTGGCCTCGGCCTACCTCCAGCGCTTGCGCGAAGCGCTGGCGATCGGCGAATTCGGCGCCCGCGTGGTTGCCGAGGTGGTCTTCCTCCAGACCGTGGCGCGCTGAGCCCAGGCACCTCCGCCCGATGATTACCGCCTCCTCCTTGCCGCCGCATTTCTGGAGCCTCACGGGCTTGTGCGTGCTGGCCTTCCTCGCCCTATGGTGGTTCGTGCTGGCGTCCGGCCGCATACGAAGGCGGCGGCTGCTGCGCCGGCGCATCGCGGCCTTTGATGCCGAAGCCGCGCCGGCGCCGCTGGACCTGGTCGGCATGCAGGAGGCCATGGCCCGCGCCCGCCGCGCGGCGCCGCACGCGTCGGCGCCCCAGGCGCGGCGTCGATCGCTCTATGCGATCCCGTGGTTCATGTTCCTCGGCGATGCGCCGGCCGACCTCCCCGGTCTGCTGGTCGGGGCCGGTGCGGCCGCATCCCTCCCCGGCAGCGAGGACGGCCTGTGGCGCTGGCACTTCATGCAATCGACGATCGCGATCGAGATCGGCCCGGCCGCGCTCGGCGATCCCGCCGACCCCCGCGAGCGCGGCCGCTGGCATCGCGCGCTGCTGGAGCTGGCCGAGCGTCGCGAGCGCCTGCCGCTCAATGGCATCGTGGCCTGCGTCGCGGCCGCCACGGTGCTCGGCGACCCCGGAGCCACGGAATCGCTCGCGCTGCGGCTGCGCCAGCGGATCGACGAGGTGGCCGAGCAATTGCGGGTCCTGCTGCCGGTCTACCTGGTGGTGACGGGGCTGGAGCGGCTGGAGGGCTATGCGACGGCGCGCGGCGCGTTGCCGGCGGAGGCGCTCGGACAGGCGCTGGGCCACCGCCTGGCGGACGACACGCCGGCCGGCATCGACGCCGGCGACCGGCTCGACGGCATCTTCGGCGAACTGGACGTCCAACTCCATGCTCTGCGCATGGCGCTGCTGCGCGGCGAGAAAGACCCGGTCCGGCGATGGGCCATCCACAGCTTCACGGAACGACTGCGGGACCTGCGGCCCGGCTTGCAGCTGCTGGCACTGCGCCTGTTCGCCGCACCCAGAAGCGCACGGGCGCCGCGCTGGCGCGGGCTCTACCTGACGGCGGCGCCCTCGGCGGCGGCCGGCGGCGCCTTCATCGCCGACTTGTTCGATCGCTTCCTGCCGGCCGACCAACCACTCGCGAGCTGAGACCCAGGCCTAACACTTCATCATTCATCGTCGCGCACCCGGTACTGCCCCATCAGAGTCTGCTGGGTGGCCGGCGGCACCGCCTCGTAGTGCGACAGCGCGATGGTGTAGCGGCCCTGGCCGCTGGTCATGGCGTTGAGCCGCGACTGGTAGCTGGCCAGCTCCGACATCGGCACCTGGCCGCGAACCACCACCGTGCCGGCACCGCCGTTCGCGGTGCCCGTGACCAGCCCACGGCGCGACGACAGGTCGCCGGTGACGTCGCCGATCGCATTGTCGGGCGCGGCGATCTCGATCTGCACGATCGGCTCGAGCACGATCGGCCGCGCCGCCCGGATCGCGGCCATGAAGGCCTTGCGCCCGGCCGTCGCGAAGGCGATGTCCTTGCTGTCGACGCTGTGGTGCTTGCCGTCGTGCACCACCACGCGGATGTCGACCACCGGATAGCCGGCGATAGCGCCCGAGACCAGCACTTCGCGCACGCCCTTCTCGACCGCCGGGATGAACTGGCCCGGGATCGCGCCGCCCTTGACCTCGTCGGCGAACTCGAAGCCGCCGCCCCGCGCCAGCGGCTCGATGCGCAGGAAGACCTCGCCGAACTGGCCGGCGCCGCCGGTCTGCTTCTTGTGGCGATGATGGCCCTCGGCCGGCGCAGTCACGGTCTCGCGGTAGGCGATGCGCGGCGGCCGGGTGTCGACGTCGAAGCGGTAGACCTCGCGCAGGCGCTCGAGCATCACGCGCAGGTGCAGCTCGCCGAGGCCGTAGATGATGGTCTCGTTGGTGGCCACGACATGCTCGACGCGCAGGCAGGGATCCTCGGCGACCAGCTTGGCGAGGATCTCCCAGGCCCGCTGTTCGTCGCCGTGGCGCTTGGGTTCGACCGCCAGGCCGTGCACCGGCACCGGGAAGGCCAGCGGCGCCAAGTACACGTGGTCGTCCTCGGCGGCGTCGTGCAGCACGGCGTCGTAGTGGATCTCCTCGACCTTGGCCACCGCCACGATGTCGCCCGGCAGCGCCCGCGCCACCTCGACGTGGTCCTTGCCCTGGAGCATGAACAGGTGGCCGACCTTGAAGGGCTTGCGGCCGTCGCCGACGTAGAGCTGGCTGTCGCGCGTGACCGTCCCCTGGTGGACACGGAAGATGCCGAGCTTGCCCACGTAGGGATCGACCGTGACCTTGAAGACGTGCGCCAGCACGTGCAGCGAGGGATCGGGCCGGGCCTGCATCGGCTGCGCGGCCGCGCCCTCGCCGAGCAGGAAATCGGGCGGGTTGGCCTCGGTCGGATCGGGCAGCAGCTTGACGACGACGTCGAGCAATTCCGAAAGGCCGGCGCCGCTGCGGGCCGAGACGAAGCAAACCGGGATCAGGTGGCCTTCGCGCAGGGCCTGCTCGAGCGGTGCATGCAGCTCGGCGGCATCGACGTCGCCCTCGGACAGGTAGCGGTCGACGAAGGCCGCGTCGACCTCGACCACCTGCTCGACCAGGGCCCGGTGCGCGTCCTCGACGCTGCCGAGGTCGGACTGGCCCTCGCGATTGAAGAAGCAGTCGATCACCTCGGTGCCGCCGGCGGCCGGCAGGTTCAGCGGCAGGCATTCGCGCCCGAAGGCGGCCTGGATCTGCACCAGCAGGCCGGCTAGGTCGACGCCCTGGGTGTCGATCTTGTTGACGATGACCATCCGCGCCAGATGCCGCTCGGCCGCATAGGCCATCATCCGCAGCGTCATCGGCTCGATCCCGGTGGCGGCGTTGATGACCACGGCCGCAGTCTCCACGGCCTCCAGCGGCGGCAGGCTCTGGCCGAGGAAATCGGCCCCGCCCGGGGTGTCGATGAAATGCACCCGCGTGCCGGCATGCATCAGGTGCATCACCGAGGCATTGAGCGAATGCTGCATGCGGCGCTCGAGGGGGTCGTGGTCGCTCACGGTGGTGCCGCGCTCGACGCTGCCGCGCGCTCCGATGGCGCCGGCCTTGTGCAACAGGGCCTCGGCGAGGGAGGTCTTGCCGGTGGCCGAGGCGCCGACGAGCGCCAGGGTTCGCACCGCTTCCATTTCGGCCGTCTGGCCGTTCGATCGGCTTGGCATGGGCTGTCTCCTCGGCGCCTGGGCGCATCGGGCCAGCGTACGGGATCGGACGCCGCGACGCAAGCCGGACAACGCTGCCCGAGAATGGCGCCCATGGGACTGCCGACCGATTCCTCTTCCGACATCACCGGCTACGGGCGCCGCGAGTTCATGGTCGTCAAGATTCCGGTGGTCGAGGACGTGGACGACCGCTGGCACCAGCGCGAGGAGCGCATCGACGAGGCGCTGCGCGGCCGCGGGATCGGCTCGGTGCTCGGCTGGGGGGAATCGCTGGGCGAGGCGACCCGCCGCGGCCGGCGACGGGTCGCCTTCACCCGGGTCGACATCGACGTCTCGGACATCGCCGCCGGGCGGGCGCTGCTGCAATCCACGCTGCCGGCGATCGGCCTGCCGGCGGGCACGGAGATCCACTACTCGATCGGACGCGTCCGCTTCGCCGACATCTATGCGCCGCCGGACTGGCTGCTGGCGCAGCCGCAAGTGCCCTAGGCAGGGTCTTCCTGCGCTGCGGCTACCCCTCAGTCGCTCCGCAACACCGCGACTTGCTCGGCATAGGCGGCCTCGATGCGCTGCAACCGGGCCTGGCGCGCCGCCTCGCTGACCCATTGCGCATTGAGTGCGCTCTGCCTCGCAAGCTGGTATTGCAGCGTGGCAGCCGGCAGCAGCGCCTTGTTGTCGGCCGCGACAAAGCCCAGGGACGCGCGCAGTGCCTTCAGCACTTCGCGCTGGGCCTCGGCCCGCGGCCCCTGGCCGCGCCCGTATCCGGCCAGGAAACTGCGCAGCTTCCTCTGCAGTTCCGTCGGAAGGTCGGCGCGCACCACGAACGGCACCGGTGGCGTCGGCTCCGACTGCCAGATCACCTGCAGGCGTTCGGCCTCGACCGGGAACTGCTCGCGGAAACGCTCGAAATCGGTGGTGTTGTTGGTCGCCACGTCGGCATCGCCATTGGCCACCGCCAGCGCGGTGGTCTGGTGGGTGCCGACGATCTCGCTCTTGAAGCGGGTCTCCATCACGATCCGGTTCGGCAGGAACAACTGGACCTGCGGCAGGATGAACCCGGACACGGACCGGTTGTCGCCGCGCGCCAGGCGCCATTGCTCGGGATGGGCAAGCAGGTCCTGGAGCGGGTTGCGCGGACCGCTCTTGCGCACCAGCAGCACGGCCCGATGGTCGGGCGTGCCGGTGTGCCGCTGCACCTCGGCCAGCACGTTCATGCGCCGCTGGGCGACGGCGTCCAGCGCGAGCTGGGCCGACAGCAGGCTCAGGTCGACCTGGCGCTGCCGGATGGCCTCGCCCAGGGATTGGTAGGTGACGGCCGAATGAACCGTCACGGGCCGGCCGATCGCGCGGCTCAAGTCGGCCAGCAGCGGCGTCCAGTTCTCGCGCGACTCGACAACGCCACCGATTGGCATCACGCCGAATCGCAACTCGGCCGGCGGCGCCGGGCGGACGGCCTCGGCCCCGGCTGTCGCCTGCCAGGCCAGCGCGGCCGCCAGCGCGAGACGCGCGATGGCTCGGATCCCCGATCTCAGCATGCGATCACGGCGCCCCCGCGCGCAGCGCCCCGACCTGTTCGGCGTAGGTGGACTCGATGCGCTGCAGGCGCGCCTGGCGCGCCGCCTCGTTGACCCATTGCGAGGTCATGGCGCTCTGCCGTGCCAATTGATAGGCCAGCTTGGCGGCCGGCAGCAGCGAGCTGTTGTCGGCCGCGACGAAGCCGGCCAGATCGTGCAGCGACTTCAGCACCGCCCGCTCGTTGTCGCCGCGCGGGCCCTTGCCGCGGGCGTACTCGACCAGGAAGAGCTGCACCCTCTTCTCGAACTCGGGACCGTAGTCGCGCCGGATGACGATCTGCGCATGCGGGATCAGCTCCGATTCCCAGATCACCTGGAGGCGATCGGCCTCGGACGGGAACTGCTGCCGGAAGCGCTCGAAGTCGGCTGTGTTGTTGGTGGCGACATCTGCCTCGCCGTTCGCCACGGCGAGCGCGGTCACCTGGTGGGTGCCGACCAACTCGCTGCGGAAGCGGGTCTCCATCGCGATGTGGTTGGGCAGGAAAAGCTGCAACTGGGGCACGATGAAACCCGACACCGAACGGCTTTCGCCACGCGCCAGGCGCCAGTCCCCGGGTTCGGTCAACAGGCTCTTGAGGGTGCTGTGGGGGCCGGACTTGCGCGTCAGCAGCAGCGCCCGGTAGCCGGGCAGCCCGTCATGGCGGGTCACCTGTGCCAGCACCTTCATGCGGCGCAGCGTCACGGCATCGAGCGCCATCTTGCCGGACAGGAAGGCCATGTCGACCTGGTTGCGCTGGATCGCCTGCTCCAGGGCCTCGTACGAGGTCACCGACAGCATCGTGACCGGACGACCGATGGCGCGCTGCAGGTCGGCCAGCAGCGGCTCCCAGTCGTTGCGCGACTCGAAGGCCCCGCCCAGCGGCAGGATCCCGAAGCGCACGGGAGCGGTGGCCTCGGTGCCGCCGGGGGTCTGCGCCGCCACGCCGAGCTGCCACCCGAGCAGTGCGGCGACCCCGGCGCGCAGCAGCCAGGCCCGCACGCGCATCACCCCGGCGCCGAGCCGATCCGGTCGGAAGGCCTTGGGCAAAGGGGAGGCGCGGAAGGCGCAAGAGTGGGGAAGCTGCATCTTTCTGGAAGCATCGGCCGGACGGCGGCCCGAACGGGCTGGTCAAAGTGGTGCTGCCTACAACACAATTAGAAACCAACTTAGGCGTTAAACGTGCCATTTTCCTCACTCCATGCGCATTTGCGGGCCGTCCGATGGCTGATCGCCACAGCCACCTTCGCTCCTCGATGAGCTGGTCGTTCCGCGCCCTTCGACTGCTGGCGGGCCTGACGCTGGCGCAACAGCTCGTCCTGCTGGCGCTGCTGCCCGCCACCGTCGCGACCCTGGGCGCGATCGCGGTGCTGACGCGCCAGCACCTGGAGAACCTGACCGAACTGATGCGCGCCAATGCCCAGACCGTGGCACTGCAGGTGGCGACCGTGGCGCAGTCGCAGATGCAGCACATGGACCGGCGGGCCCTGCAGCGCACGGCGCAGTCGGGCAGCTACCAGCCGCACGTGCAGCAGGTGCAGATCTGGTCGGAAGAGGGGGAAATCGTCGCCAATGCGGAAACCGTGGACCGGCAGCGCGGGGAAGGCCTGCAGGTGGTCGCGCCGATCACCGCCGAAGATGGCAAGCACAACGGCAAGGTGATGGTCGAGATGAGCCTCGACGCGGTGACGAGCGCCAAGCGGGCGGTCTGGTTCAACGTCGTGCTGGTGCTGGGCGCCAGCCTGGTCGGGGTCGGGCTGGCGGGCTGGTGGGCGGCGCGGCGCATCAGTGCGCCGATCCAGGCGCTCGGCGAGGCGGTCGACCGGCTGGGCGCTGGCGAGGACGCACAGGTGGAGGTCGAGGGCACGGCCGAGGTGCGGCGGCTGCAGCACGGCTTCAACCTGGCGGCACGCGCCCTGCTCGACAGCCGCAACCAGCTCGAGAGCCGCATCTTGCATGCGACCGCCGAACTGGCCAGCAAGAACAAGCAGCTCGAGGTCGCCAGCCAGGCCAAGACGCGGCTGCTGGCCGCCGCCAGCCACGACCTGCGGCAGCCGTTGCACGCGCTGACCCTGTTTTCCGACGGGCTGACCAAGGGCGAGACCGACCCGGTGCGGCTGCAGCGCATCGGCCATATCCGAGAATGCGTCGAATCGCTGGACCGGCTGTTCTCGGAGCTGCTGAATCTGTCGCAGCTGGACGCCGGCGTGCTGCAGCCGCAGTGGACCGATTTCGCGCTCGACACCCTGTTCGACGAGATCAGCCGCAATTTTCGCGCGGTGGCGGAGCAGAAGAACCTGCGGCTGGTGGTGCGAAAGACCGATGCCTGGGTGCGCTGCGACTACGTGATGCTGTCGCGAATTCTCAACAACCTGGTGTCGAACTCGCTGCGCCATACCACCGAGGGCGGGATCGTGGTCGGCGCGCGGCGGCGCGGCAAGGCGATCCGCGTCGAGGTCTGGGACACCGGCATCGGCATCGCGCCCCATCATCAGCGACGGGTCTTCGAGGAGTTCTACCAGGTCGAGCCGCAGGCCCGGCCGGGCGGCCGCGAGGCGCGCGGCATGGGCCTGGGCCTGGCGACCGTGCAGCGGCTCGCGGCCCTCTTGAACACCCGGGTCGAGTTGAATTCGCGGCCAAACAAGGGCACCTGCGTGCGCGTGCCGGTGCGGGCGGTGCAGCCCGCGCCGGTGCCGGCGCCGTCGCTGGCGCTAGCGGCCGGCCTGCCGGCCGAGGAGGACCGCAGCCTGGCCGACGTCGTGGTACTGGTGATCGACGACGAACGCACCATCCTCGAGGGCTTGCAGGTCGTGCTGGCGAACTGGGGCGCGCAGGTGATGGCCGCCCAGAGTCGCGCCGAGGCCCTGGCCCTGGCCGACGCCTGGACCCGTCCGCCCGACGTCGTGGTGAGCGACCTGCTGCTGCAGGGCGGCGACAACGGCCTCGACGTGCTCGCCGCGCTGGAGCGCCATCCGCGCGGCATCGGGCCCACGACCGCACGCCTGCTGGTGACAGGCGAGACCAAGCCCGACCGCCTGCGCGAAGTCGCCAGCGCCGGTGTCGCGGTGCTCTACAAGCCGGTGTCGCCGAGGGTGCTGCGCCAAGCGATACAGGCCCAGTTGGCCGCCGCGCAGAGCGCCTTCGCGACCGCCGCCTGAGCCTCATTACGTCGTCCGGCATAGACCGAATTTCCCCGTTGCCGCCCTGCAACGCCGCGGACCGTGGCAGGACATAAGCCCTCTGCCTTATCGCGCCAAAACGGCCGCCTCCGTACATTGGATGCCTCAGCCCCTGCGGAAGCAGTCCATGTTTGCGAACCGTCTCCCCACGCTGCTGCGAAGGCAGCGCGCCCTCCTGTTGATCGCCTGCGCAGCATGGCTGTGCGGCGGCGCGCAGGCGGTCGGGCTCACGGTGCTGATGGCGGATGAAACGGCCGCCCATGCCGACTTCGTCCGCCACCTGCGCGACACCCAGGACGCCGGCAGCCCGTTCACGGTGGTGCGCCTCGAAACCGGCGAAAGCACGGTCGAGGACGCCGCGGCGAGCACGGCGCCGGCCGTCATCACGATGGCCGTCGGACTGAGCGCCGCACGCACGGCGATCGAGCGGCCGGGCCAGGATCCGCTGGTGCTCGCTATGCTGAGCCGGCTCGACTACGAGAGCCTCAAGGGCACAGCCGCCCTGCGGCGCCCGGAGCGCCAGGTCGGCGTGCTGCTGCGCGAGCCGGCGATGGCCGACCAGCTGGCGCTGATCGATGCGGTGATGCCGAGCAAGCGCCGGCTCGGGGTCCTCGCCACGGCCGAGTCGGAGCCGATCATCAGCGAGTTGCAGCGCGCCGCCCAGGGCTGGGACCTGCAGGTCGAATACGCACCGGATGCCAAGTCGCTGGCCGCGGTGCTGCGATTGCTGGTGGCACGCAGCGACGCACTGCTGGTGCTGCCCGACAAGATCGGCGACAGCCAGGCCGCGACGCTGGCGGTGCTGCGCGCCGGGGCCAGCGCCGGCCTGCCGGTGTTCGGCACCAGCGACGGCCTGGTGCGTTCCGGCGGGCTGGCCGCCGCAGTCTCGACCCCGAGCCAGCTCGCCCTCCAGGCTCGCGGGCTCGGCCGCAAGCTGGCCGCGGCCAACGGCGCCCCCGGCGTGCGGATCGAGGCCGCCACGCCGGCCACGGTGCGCGTCAATGTCACCGTGGCGCGCGGCCTCGGCCTGCGCCTGCCCGAAGAACGCGAGCTGACCGCACGGGTCAGCGCCCTCCGATGAGCGCGACCCCACCATGAGCGCTCCCAGCCACCGGCTTCCCGTTCCTGCCGCCGTCGCCCCACCGAGCGATCCGCCCGCGCCGGAGAGGCGCGCACTGGTGGTCGGCGCCAGCCTTCACAATGACCTGTTCCGGCTCGGCGTGCTGCCGTGCGCGGCGGTCGCGCTGGCGCTCACCGCCTGGTTCACCCACAGCCGCCTCAGCACCCTCGAAGCCGCCTTCGACGCGGAGGGCGAAGCGGTGGCGCGCCAGGTGGCCGCGATGTCCGACCTGAGTCTCTATGCCGGCGACCTGCCGGCGCTGCAGAACGTCGCCAACGCGGCGCTGCGCGGCGGCCAGGTGACCCGGGTCGAGATCAGCAACAGCGCCGGCGTCTACGTCACGGCCGGCCCGAAGACCGCACCGCTGGCGCAGCTGCGCATGTTCACGGCCCCGGTCACGCTGCGCGAAGCCTCGCGCGCCAGCGCCTTCGCACCGGCCGGCTCGACGGTGGCTGGCGAGACGCCGATCGGCCTGGTCCAGACCTTCCGCGACACCACCGCCTACGATCGTGAGCGCACCCGTTCGCTGATGGCCGGCATCGGCATCGCGACGATCGCGCTGCTGGCCGCCTGGGCCTGGGTGCGCCATACGGCCCGCGCCATCGCCCAGCCGCTGCGCCGCATCTCGCGCACGGTCGCGGCGCTGGAAGCGGGTCGGTTCGACGCCCGCTGCAACGTGGTCGCCGAGGACGAGGTCGGGCAGGCACCGGCCGAATGCGCCCGCCGCCCCCGGCACGAGTTCGCCAACCTTGCGCACGACATCAACCGCCTGGCCGAGCGGCTCCAGCGCAACCGGCAGCTGAGCGAGGAGCGGGTGCGCGAGGCCACCGCGGTCGCCTTGCAGCGCATGGCCGAGGCCGAGCAAGCGGCGCTGTCGCGGGCCCGCTTCCTCGCGGCCGCGAGCCACGACCTCCGACAGCCGCTGCACGCGATGGGCCTCTTCATCGACGGCCTGTTGCCCACGGCCTCGAGCGTGCAGCGTCCCGCCGTGCTGCGGCTGCAGGAGGCGACCGAATTCATGGGCGTGCTGCTCGACGACCTGCTGGAGATCTCGCGGCTGGACGCCCAGGTGCTGACGCCGGCAATCGGCGGCGTGTCGCTGGCGACGCTGTTCGACCAGCTCGAAGCCCAGCACGCAGCGCCTGCGGTCGCCGCCAGGGTGCGGCTGCTGTGGCGCGACCGCGGCTTTGCGGTGCGCAGCGACGCCGCGCTGCTGCTGCGGATCGTCGGCAACCTGGTCAGCAACGCGGTGCGCCACACGCCGCCCGAAGGCACGGTGCTGGTGACGGCGAGGCGCCGCGGCGGGGCGGTGCGAATCGAGGTGCGCGACAACGGCATCGGGATCGCGCCGATTCACCAGGCGCGCATCTTCGAGGAGTTCTACCAGGTCTCGAACACGGAGCGCGACCGCCGGCAGGGCTTCGGCCTCGGCCTCGCGATCTGCGCGCGCATCGCCGCCCTGCTCGGTACCCGCATCTCGCTGCGCTCCGCGCTGCAGGCCGGCAGCACCTTCGCGATCGAGCTGCCGCCGGCGAGCCCGCGTGAAGTGATGACTATGGCACCGGAACCCTCGGCCTCCGCGCCGCTGGCCGGCCTGCGCTGCCTAGTGGTGGACGACGACCCGGCCATCCTCGACGGCAGCCGCACATTGCTCGAGCAATGGGGCTGCCAGGTCGAATGCGCCGCCACCCGAGCCGCGGCCCTGTCGCGGCTCGGGGCGGAGGACGTGCACTTCGACGTGGTGCTGTGCGACCTGCAACTGGCGCACGACGAAGACGGCATGGAAGTCATCGCGGTGGCGCGCCAGCTCCAGCCGGACGCGCTACCGGTGCTGGTGTCCGGGGCCACCGGGCCCGAAGTCTTGCAGCGGCTGCGCCAGGGCGGCGTGATGCAGCTGACCAAGCCCGTGGCGCCGGCCAAGCTGCGGGCCCTGCTGTCGACCCGCCGCGCAGTGCCTGCGTGAGGGCGACGCGCCCTCCCCCCAAAGGGGATGATCGGCCGATCGTGTCGGTTTGTTGTTGCTTTCCATTGCTACTATTTGTTTCTCTATCCCTGATCCGCTCGATGCGGAAGAACGAGCAGGACACATGGAACCGATGCATTGGGAGTACATGGGCGCGCTGGGCGGCGTGATCGGCATCGGCTGGCTGCTCGTGGTGCCGATGTACCGCGGCTGGACGCACATCAACGACAAGATGACAGCGCGCGTGAAGCGCAGCATCCACATGATGGCCGAGTGCGAGGACCGATTGAATCCCCTCGGTCCCGGCACGATTCCGCCATCGTCCGTGGAGCCGCCGGCCGCGGGCCCTTGCGGCCAACGGTCCATGCAGTCGTAGCGCGCGCTCAGGCCGGCGGCATCGCGGCACCGAGCGCCAGGCGCACTGTCTCGCCCTCCACCAGCACCGCATAGCCCAGTCCGTCGGCCAGCGCCTGCAGCGCGATGGCGTCGATCGCCAGCGCACGCGGCGCGCGGTGGGCGCCCGCCAACGGTTCCACGGGCTCCGCCGCGCCATGGCCGGCGATGAAGCGCAACCCATCGTCGCCCTCGGCCTCGACCCAAATCTCGCCAAGATGCGGCACGCAGTCATGCAGGTGGCCGAGGACGCCCAGCACCATGTAGCGCAGCGCTGCACCGGCCGGAAAGCGCGGGTCGCCCGCGGCCGGCGCAAGGGCGTCGCCGAGCTTCAGGTCGATGCCGTTGAGTTCGAAGGCGACCCGCATCAGCGCCGCGCACCGCGCCACCAGCTCGCTGCGCGTGATGCCCTCGTCGAGGGTGGCGAGTTCCCAGTCGCGCAGCGAGCGCACACCACCCGCGAGCGCGGCCACCTGGTCCTCGATCTGGGTCAAACGCTCGGCCCAGGCGGCAGCGTCGGGGCTGGTCTCGGCGCTTGCCGCGAGTTGGCGCTTCAGCAGCAGCACGCCCATGCGGATCACGGACACCGGTGCGGCCATGTCGTGGCGCAGTGCCGGCAGCGCGCGGGTCAGCAGCTCGTGGCGCACGCCGGCCGCCATCCAGCTGCGCGCACCGGGAGAAGATTTCATCCCGCGAGCGGCCGCGCCAGGATGCGGTCGAGAACGTCGAAATCGATCGGCTTCTGCAGGTGGTGGTCGAACAGTCCGACCGCGCTGCTGGCCTCGTCCGCCGAGAAGCCCGAGATCGCGACCAGCAGCGGCGGTTCGCCGCGGGCGCCGGCGCGCAGCCGGCGCGCTACCTCGGCGCCCGGGACGTCGGGTAGGGTCAGGTCGACCAGCGCGGCGTCGAAGCGCTCGCGGGCCGCGACGTCGAGCGCCTGCYGGCCGCTGTAGGTGCAGCACGCGGTGTGATCCTGCAGGGTGAGCAGTTCCTGCAGCAGGTCCGCCGCGGCCTGGTTGTCGTCGACGATCAGGACGTTCACTCGCAAATCTCCACCAAATTTAAGCCCACCAGAGTATCGGTGCCGCTCCTGCGGCGCAGGTGTAGGACGCGGCCCCGGTGCGTGGCCCGTCATCAGGCCGCGGGCGGGTCGACCTCGCCCAACGGCAGCCAGACGCTGAAGGTCGCGCCCTGCCCCGGAGCGCTCTCCAGTTCGATCTCGCCGCCATGCGAGCGCACGATCTGGCGCGCGATGAACGCCCAGTCCGAGGCCCGCGGCCTGCCTTCGACTGTCGTCGGTGCGCTCGAACTGCTCGAAGATCCGCTGGTGATCCTCGGGGGCGATGCTGGGCCCCTGGTCGCGGACGCTCATCCGTGCCTTGCCGCCCTCCAGCCACACGCTGACCTCGATCGGCTTGCCGCCGCCGTAGCGCAGCGCGTTGGTGATCAGGTTGGTCAACACCTGCTCGATGCGGAACTCGTCCCACATGCCCTGCACGCCGGCAGGCGCCTCGAAGCCGATCGGCGGTCCCACCGCCTCGGCCTGCTGCGCCAGGTTCTCGACCACGCCGCGCGCGAGCAGCGCCAGGTCGACCAGCTTCGGCCGGATCGACAAGGCGCCGCTGCGCAGCCGGGTGACGTCGAGCATGTCGTCGATCAGCCGCACCATGTTCTGGATCTGCCGCTGGTCGCGCTCAATCATCGCCGGCAGGCGATCGGGCGCGAAGGGGGCGATGTTGTTCTTCGACAGGTGCAGCTTGCGCACCTGGGTCTCGAGGAACAGCGTGTTGAGCGGCGTTCGCAGCTCGTGCGACACCATCGACATGAAGTCGTCGCGCATGCGGACCGCGCGCTCCAGCTCGCGCTGGGTGCACTGCAGCTGCTGCACCAGCTCCTCCTGCTGCCGGTGCGAGGCGGCCAGGGCATCGATCTCGTGCTTGAGCGCCTTGCGGTGCCGGTAGAGGTCGACGAAGACGCTGACCTTGCTGCTGACCATCTGGGCATCGAGCGGCTTCTGCAGGAAATCGACCGCGCCGCTCTCGTAGCCCTTGAAGGCGTAGTTCATCTCGCGCGCCGCGCTCACGAAGATGATCGGAATGTGGCGCGTGCGCTCGGTGCCGCGCATCATCTCCGCCAGCTCGAAGCCGTTCATGCCCGGCATCTGGACGTCCAGGATGGCGAGCGCGAACTCATGCTCCAGCAGCAGCGCCAGCGCCTGCTCGGCCGACGAGGCCTGGTACACCGCCCGCGCCGGGCCGCGGATCAGCGCCTCGAGCGCCAGCAGGTTCTCCGGCAGGTCGTCGACGATCAGTAGCTTGCTTTCGACATCAATGGGCATGGTCGGAATCCAGTTGCAGCAGAAGGGCGCGGATGTCCCGCAGCGGGAGCACGAAATCGGGCGCGTGGCAGGCGATGGCGGCGCGCGGCATGGTCGAAGCGAGGGCCTCCGCCGGATCCTGGACCACGGTCAGCCCACCGGCCTGGCGGATGCCAAGCAGGCCCTCGGCGCCGTCTTCGTTGGCCCCCGTGAGCAGCACGCCAGGCAGCGCGGCGCCGTAGGCATCGGCAGCGGAGGCCATCAGCACGTCGACGGCCGGCCGCGAAAACATCACCGGCGGCTCGCAGCTCAGCGAGAAGTGGCGGTCGCGCTCGATCGACAGGTGGTAGCCCGGCGGCGCGAAGTACAGCACGCCCGGCGCCACCGGCGCCTTGTCCTCGGCCTCCCGCACCGGCTCGGCGTCGAGGTTGCCGCGCCGGTTGTCGCCCAGCAGCTTGGCCAGGAACTCGGACTTGTAGCGGCTCGCGCGCTGCAGTTCGTCGGCCGGCTCCTCGAGGTCGCGCTGGGCCCTGCGCAGCGCGGCATTGCGCTGGTCCAGGGCCTCGGTGCGCTCGGACAGCTGGCTGTTGGTCTGTTCCAGCTCGGCCTGCTGGTTCTCCAGCGTGGCCTGCGAGGCACGCAGCGCGCGCGATTGCTCCTCCCTCGTTGGCGGTGCGCAGCTCTTCCTGCTGCACCTGCAGCTCCTCGTTGAGCTGCTGGGTCTCGGCCAGCGCGTCCTGCAGCTGCTGGCGATAGCGCACCGCGCCGACCGCGCCGCCGATGCCGGCGGACACCAGCTCGAGCAGCTGCAAGGCGCGCTGGTCGGGCGGGTGCGGCAGCCCGAGCTCGATCACGCCGTTGACGATGCCGTCGTTCTGCACCGGCAGCAGCACCGCGGCTACCGGCGCCATGTCGCCGAGGCCCGAGTTGATCCGAAGGTAGTCGGCCGACACCGGCTCGACCCGCATCAGCCGCCGTTCGGACGCCGCCTGCCCCACCAGGCCCTCGTTCGGTGAGAACACCTGCGGCGACGCCTCGGCCGCGCTCGAAAATCCGTAGCTCGCGACCCGGTGCAGCACGCCGTGGCGTTCTCGCAGGTACATCGCGCCGACCAGGCTGCCGATGTGGGGCGAGAAGAAGGCCAGCACCTTGCGACCCATCTCCTGCGCGCCGAGCTCGCCCATCAGCTTGGTGCCGAGCTCGGTCCGGGCGCCGCGCAGCCAGGCCTGCTATGCAGCATTTCGGCATGCGCCGCCTGTTCGGCGAGCACGGCGTCGTAGCTCTCGGACAGGCGCAGCAGATGGCGCCGCCCGAAGTTGGCCAAGACGCCGGTCGTCGCGAGCGTGAACAGGACGAACAGCGCGACGATCGGGATGCTGGTGCGGGTGACCTCGCTGTTGCGCTGGAAACGCAGGCCGCGCTCGGCGTCGATGAAGGCCGCGAATTCGCCCCGCATGTCGTCGGTCAGCCGCTTGCCGCGGCCCAGGCTCACCGCCTGCTGGTCGCCGCCGCCGCGCCGCAGCGCGATGGTCTCGCGCGCCAATTCGTTCCACGCCTCCTGCAGCGACGCGATGCGGTCGACGCGTGCGACCTGCGCGGCGTTGTCCGCGACCAGCGCCTTCAAGGCACCGAAGTCGTTCTTCACCCTCGGCAAGGCGCTGTCGTAGGGCTCCAGGAAGCTCTCGTCGCCGGTGATCAGGAAGCCGCGCATGCCGGTCTCCATGTCGATGCTGCGACGCTGCAGCTCGGTCGCGTTGCCGCTCACGCGGTCGGTGTGCTCGACCCAGCCGATCACCGACAGCAGGTAGAGGATCAGCCCGACAAAGACCACCGCCCCGAACAGGCCGCCGATCGGGCCGCCGATCAGCGGCAGCTTCAGGTTGCGGCTGAGCAGGCGCTGGAATTCCTCGGGGTCGATCGCGGACGGTGTTTTCATGAGGCGGCGGGTGGGCGAAGCAAAACCTATTCAGACTGCCAGAGCCCGCGCTTCCACCCTGTCCGATAAGGCCGCAAGATGGTGCGGCGCAAAGCCGC
>NZ_JBFUIU010000048.1:0-24649 GCF_056401695.1 Variovorax sp. P4_D9 | reverse complement strand
CACCATGCCCGATTCGTTTCGTATCGCAGGCACAAAGGAATGAAGCGCTGTCAGGCATCGGCCCGCAGCGCTTCATCGACAACTAGAAGATCGCCGGCGCAAGCCGACGGGTTTACGAGGGACCTGTCCGCAGCAGGTGCCGGCAAGGCGACGGTTCCGCCGCGAACACGGGGCCTTGCAGTGTTTGGACTTTCGATTCAGCAGGCGCTGTGGGACGGTTGCGCCGCGCCAACAAGCTGCACGGCGGGCACCGAGAACTCGCGCCCGATGCCGATCCGCGCATACAGGTAGTTGTTGCGGGCCCTGTCGCTGAGTGTGTCCATGTTCACCTGCCCGCTGGCGTCGCATGGGAACGCATACCCGCGCCCTTCATTGAAGAGCGAACGGAAGCGCAGCTCGTAGGGGGAGCTCGCGCGTGGAGCCATTTGTGACGAATTCATGATGTGCTCCTCTCTAGAGTCATGAGGACTGGCGTGTTGCGAGCGAAGCATCTGTTGGCCTTGCTGGAGGCGTGCAATTCGATTCGCTCGCCCCTCTCGCTGCAACGACCATGCCAAGGCTCTGCTGGCCACGGCAGGCCGCTTCAAGTCATTGTTTTCTTTACGAATTGACGCAACTGCGCAATGGCGGCTGCCAATGCGCCAGTCGCGTCGGACGTTCGGTTTCCGAACGGGGGCGGACGGCAGGCGAGCGTGGTCAGCGCACTGAGGGTAGCCATTTGCGCGAAAGCTCAGGTACCTGACATGACCTCGTACTGCGCCATGTTCTCGATCGCCCGCACCAGTGCCGAATGGTCGGACTGACCATGGCCCAGCGCCACGCAGGATTGCATCAGCTGCGCCGCGTTGGCGGTCTGCGGCAGCGACATGCCCAGCGCCTTGGCGCCCTGAAGCGCCAGATTCAGGTCCTTCTGGTGCAAGGCGATCCGGAAACCCGGGTCAAACGTGCGCTTGATCATCCGCTCGCCGTGCACTTCCAAGATTCGAGAAGCGGCAAAGCCTCCCATCAGCGCCTTGCGCACCTTGGCGGGGTCGGCACTCGCCTTTGCCGCAAAGAGCAGGCCCTCGCCCACAGCCGCGATGTTCAATGCCACGATGATCTGGTTGGCGACCTTGCAGACTTGCCCGTCGCCGGCAGCGCCGACCAGGGTGATGTTCTTTCCCATCAGTTCGAACAAGGGCTTGATGTGTTCGAAAGCTTGCGGCTCGCCGCCGACCATGATGGTCAGGCTGGCGGCTTTGGCGCCCACTTCGCCGCCAGACACCGGCGCATCGAGATAGTCGCAGCCCAGGGCTTGTATCCGCTTGGCGAACCCGCGGGTGGCGATCGGATCGATCGAACTCATGTCGACAACGGTCTTGCCCTTGGTCAGGTCCGAAGCGACGCCGTACTCGCCAAACAGGACCTTTTCGACGTCGGGCGTGTCCGGCACCATGATGAAGATGATGTCGGCCCGCTCGGCCACGCCGCCCGCGGTGGTGCAGATCGTGGCGCCGGCATCGGCCAGTTCCTGGGGCACTCGGCCACGCGTGTTGACGAACAGCAGGTGGCCCGCTTTGAGAAGATGCCCCGCCATCGGTGTGCCCATGATGCCGAGGCCGATGAAGCCGAGCTTGAGTGGTGGTTTGTTCAATTGGTTTCCTTGGCTCTATTTCATCCAGCCGAAACTTTGGGCTGTGCTGGTGCGCGGCTTGTATTCGCAGCCGATAGTGCCGGTGTAGCCCAGCGCGTCGATATGCCCGAGCAGCCAGTGGTAGTTGATCTCGCCCGTGCCGGGCTCGTTGCGGCCGGGGTTGTCGGCCAACTGGATGTGGCCTATGCGGTCCAGGTGGCTGCGCAGCGTCGCGCCCAACTCGCCTTCCACCCGCTGCGCATGGTAAATGTCGTATTGCACAAAAAGGTTGTCTGAACCCACCTCGTCGAGGATGGCCAAGGCCTGGTCCGTACGGGTCAGGAAGAAGCCGGGAATGTCGAACGGGTTGATCGGCTCGATCAAGAGCCGGATGCCGGCACGCTTCAACGCTTCGGCAGCGTGACGGAGGTTGCCGACGAAGGTGGTGTGCGCGTGTTCGCGCTCCACGCCGGCAGGTACCTTGCCGGCCAGGCAGTTGACTTGCGGACAGCCGAGCGCGGTCGCGTACTCGATGCACTGGACAACGCCCTCGCGGAATTCGCCCACGCGCTCGGGTTGGCAAGCGATGCCGCGATCACCGGCTTCCCAGTCGCCGGCGGGCAGGTTGTGCACCACCTGCTTCAAGCCGTTCTCCCGCAGCGCTCTTGCGAGTTCGTCCTTGGGATAGGCATAGGGGAAAAGGTATTCAACGGCTTCGAAGCCGGCCGTGCGCGCGGCGGTGAAGCGGTCCATGAAAGGCAACTCCGTGAAGAGCATGCTGAGGTTGGCGGCGAATCGGGGCATGGTGACTCTCTAGTTGGTTGATGCAGTCGCGACCCCATTGCGGTGGGCGGCTGCGACAGGACGGACCGCCTGGATGGCAGCCCGCCCCACTGTCCTTTTGCCTGAGAGATTCGCCACCCTCGGGGGCAGCTTGCACCTTCGGCGGACGAAGACCCGATGTCCGCGGCACTCTCCAGTTGATCATGGTTTCCAGTCTTTGGGCCTGAGCGTTCTCGGGGTGATGCGCCTTCGGCAGCTCGKCACAGGTACTGTCCGAGCTACTCCTGGAAGCCCTGAAGTTAGCACGCGGCAAGGCCGCGAGTCGTAAGCGCAACTGAATGATGAATGTAGGTTCGGCTAGTTTTTGTTTTGGATGCGGTGCCCTATCGTGCAGCTTCTGCATGTCGCAGATTCGAGCCGCACTTCGCGGATGTTTCGCCCGAAGGAATCCAGATGAGTATTCGATCTTTCCGAATAGCCGGCATCTTCGCCTTGGGCATGCTGGCCGCGTCGTACGGTGCCGCGCAGGACACCGGCGCGAGGAGCGGGAGCCTGGTCGTCGCCGAGGACGTCGTGCCGCAGACTTTCGATCCCACGCAGTCCTCGCAGATTCGCACTTGGTACATGTGGCAGTTGGTGTACGAAGGCCTGGTGCGAGCCGACGTGTCCGGCAAGATCGCGCCGGTGCTGGCCAGCAAATGGTCGGTCGATGCGGCGCAGACAAGCTATGAATTCACGCTGCGCGACGGCGTGAAGTTCTCCGATGGCACACTAGTGTCTGTCGACGACGTGGTGTTCTCCTTCCAGCGCCTGAACGAGCGCGGCCTGCCCTATGCCAAGGACCGGTTCAAGTCGCTCGACTCGGTCATCAGGCTCGACGACCGGCGCGTCCGCTTCAAACTCAAGCAGCCGGACGCTGGATTCCTGCTCAACCTCGGCAGCCCGTTCGTGGTCGGCTCGGCGATCCTGAGCCAGAAGTGGGCACAGACGCACGATCCCAGGCGCGAGATGATGGGCACGGGCCCGTTCAAGATGGTTGCGTACACGCCCAACACCCAGCTGGTGCTCAAGCGCAACGACGACTACTGGAACAAGGAGGGCACCGCCAAGGTGTCCGACCTCACGATCCGCTACATGCCCGAGCAATCGGCGCAGATCGCCGCGCTCAAATCCGGCCAAATCGACCTGATGTTTCCGAGCGCCGAGGGCAACCTGCAGCTCAAGGGCGACGCCGCGATCACCGTGGTGGGCGTGCCTTCCACGAATACCGTGCGGCTGAACGTCAACAGCGGGCGCCCGCCGTTCAACAATCCCGACGTGCGCCGCGCCATTTCGCTGGCAATGAACCGTCCGGCGATCGTGCAAGCCGCTTTCCTTGGCGAGGCCGTGCCCAGCGCCCAGATGCCGCCGGCGTACACCTGGGTGCCGAAGATCGACGCCCTAAAGTACTACAAGCACGACGTGGCGCAGGCCAAGGCTCTGCTGGCAAAGGCCGGCCATCCCAAGGGCATCGACATCACATTGAACCACCTCACCGGCTGGGGAAGCTACCTGGATCGTTTCGCGGAATTGCTCAAGAGCCAGCTGGCCGAGGCCGACATCCGCGTCACCATCCAGGCCAACCCGAACGCCGTGTGGCTGGACAAGCAGAACAAGGCCGACTACGACATCATGGACAACGAATACGCCTTCCAGGCCGACCCGCTGTTCTACCTGATGCCGCGCCCCGGCCGGCAGGGCCCCACCCCGACCGAACTCGACGCCCTGATCACCAAGGCGCAAAGCGGGCCCTCCGAGGAATACACGGCGCAATTGGCCAAGGTGGCGGTGATGGAAGACGACCTGGCCTTCCCGGACATCGCCATCGTCGCTCGCAACGCCTCCGTGGCATATGGCCCCAAGGTCAAGTCGGCCAAGCCCGATCCCACCCTGTCGCGCACCTTCCTGGGTGGCGTCACGTTGAAATGAAATGACGCACCCGGTCCTCAAGGTCAGGGGTCTGACCACACGCTTTCGTACTGGCTACGGGACGGTGACCGCTGTTGACGGCGTGTCCTTCACCGTCGGCCGTGGCGAGACGCTGGGGCTAGTCGGCGAGTCGGGCTCCGGCAAGAGCGTCACCGCCATGTCGGTGCTACGGCTGGTGGTGCCGCCGGGTCGAATCGAGGCCGGCTCCATCGAGCTGAACGGCGTCGACTTGCTGTCGCTGGACGAAGAGCAAATGCGCCAGCAGCGCGGAACACGGGCCGGGCTCGTATTCCAGAACCCCATGACCGCGCTGAACCCTGTGTTCACCGTCGGCTGGCAGATGGGCGAGGTGCTGAAGGCGCACGGCCGCGATGATGCCGGTGCGTCGGCCGTGCACCAGGCGCTGGCCGCGGTCGGCATGCCCGATCCGCCGCGGCAGGCTTCTTCCTATCCCCACCAGATGTCCGGCGGCATGCGTCAGCGCGTCGTGATCGCGATGGGCATGCTCAACAACCCGCAGTTGCTGATCGCCGACGAGCCCACCACGGCGCTGGACGTGACCATCCAGGCCCAGGTGCTGGACCTGATGAAGAAGCTGACACGGGACCACGGCACCGCGCTGCTGCTGATCACGCACAACATGGGCGTGATTGCCAAGATGTGCGACCGCGTCGCCGTGATGTATGCCGGCGAGATCGTCGAGGAGGCGCCCGTCGAGCAGCTATTCGCCAATTCGCGCCATCCGTACACGCGCGGCCTGCTGCGATCCATTCCGCGCATCGATCAGTCGCGCGGCCAGATTCCGACGCTGCCAGGTGCTCCGCCCGACATGAGCGCAGCGCCGGCGGGCTGCCGCTTTCGCGACCGCTGTTCATCCGCGCAGGAGCGATGCAAGAACCATCCCGACCTGCTCACGGTCGCGCCCGGCCATTCCACGCGCTGCTGGGTCGCGCAGGACGGCACCTCGCTGGCCGACCCGCCCGCGCCCCGTCAGGAGCCCGCCCATGCCTTCTGAAAAAGCCACCCCCCTGCTGGAAGTGCATGGCCTCGTCAAGCACTTCCACATCGCCGCCGGCGCCGGGCKCGCGGCCGGCACGCTGCGCGCCGTGGATGGTGTCTCCCTCACGCTCGCGCCCGGCGAAACACTGGGCGTGGTCGGCGAGTCCGGCTGCGGCAAGTCCACGCTGGCGCGGCTGATGGTCGGGCTGCTGGAGCCGAACGCAGGCACGATCCGCGTCAAGGGCGGCGACATCTGGGAGGCGGGAGCCGCCGGCCGCGAGCGCCGCCGCCATTTCCAGATGGTGTTCCAGAATCCGGCCAGCTCCATGAATCCGCGCCGCACCGTCGGCGCCAGCGTGGCCGAGCCCCTGTGGGCACGTGGCACCCGTAACACCGACGATGAAGTAGCGCGGATGCTCGCCCTGGTCGGGCTCAACCCGAAGATGGCGGCCCGCATGCCGCACCAGATGTCGGGCGGCCAACAGCAGCGCGCGTCGATCGCGCGCGCGCTGATCGCCAATCCGGCGCTGGTGGTGCACGACGAGGCGGTGGCTTCGCTCGACGTCTCGCTCCAGGCGCAGATCCTCAACCTTCTGGACGAGTTGCAGGAAAGGCTAGGGACGTCCTATGTCTTCATCAGCCACGACCTGGCGGCCGTGCAGGCCATCAGCCACCGGGTCGCCGTGATGTACCTCGGCGAGATCGTGGAAACGGCGACGGCCCAGGCTTTCGCGAAGCAGCCCCTCCATCCTTATGCAATCGCGCTGCGCAATGCCACGCTGCTGCCCGATCCGGCGATCGAGCGCAACCGGCCCGACCTCGTGCTGCGCGGCGACGTGCCCAGCCCCATGAATCCGCCGTCCGGCTGCCGCTTCCGTACCCGCTGCCCGCTGGCCCATGCGATGTGCGCCGTCGAGGCGCCGGCGCTGCTCGACGTGGGCGGTGGCCATCTCGTTGCCTGCCATTTTTCCGATGCCCCAGAGCGGCTTGCGCACCGTTCGTCGAGAACGTCCCTTGCCAAGGCGGAGGCTCTCACATGATGAAGGAGATGTTGTCCCGGCTTGGCGCCGTGGTGGCCGTGCTGTTCGCCGTCTCGGTGCTGGTGTTCGGCCTGGGGACGGTGGTCCCCGGCGACCTGACGAGCGTGATCGTCGGTCAGGAGGGCGCGACCGCTGCCCAGTTCGAGGAAGTGCGCCACAACCTGGGCCTGGACCAGCCGCTGCCGGTGCAGTACGCGCGCTGGCTGGGACACGCGCTGCAAGGCGACTTCGGTACCTCGCCCATCACCGGGCGCAGCGTGGCGTCCGACCTGGCTCAGCAGATTCCGGTGTCGGTGGAACTGGCCGTGCTGTGCCTTATCCTCTCCACGGCGCTCGGCATGCCTGCCGGCATCCTGGCAGCGGTACACGCGAACCGGCGACTGGACGTGCTGATACGCTCCCAGCTGCTGTTCGCCTTCTCGGTCCCGACCTTCGTGATCGGCATCCTGGTACTGCTGGTGGGTTCGCACTTCGCGCCCGACCTGTTCCGCATGTCATTCACGCCATGGGCGCAGGACGCGGCTGCGCACATCCGCTCGATGGTCATGCCGCTGGCGACGATCACCCTGCCGATGACGGCGATGACGATGCAGATGACGCGCAGCGCCATGTTCGAAGTGCTCGGTGACCCGTTCATCGTGACGGCGCGCGCCATGGGCGTGCGCCTGCCGCGAATCCAGTATCTGCACGCCCTGCGCAACGCACTACCGCCCATCATGACCTTCATCGGCTTCCAGTTCGGCGTGATGCTGGGCGGCCTGATCGTGGTGGAGCAGATTTTCAGCCTGCCCGGCCTCGGCCGAGGAATGCTGGAGGCGATCTCCACGCGCGACTACCCCATGGTTACGGCGACCACCATGGTATTTGCAGTGAGCTTCGTCGTCATCAATGCCGTGATCGACCTGCTGTATCCGGTGCTCGACCCTCGCCAGAGACCCCGATGACACTCCATCCGACCACCCAAGCCAGCCCAGTCCAGGCCGTGGCGCCGCCGCCTGCGCACAAGCCCCGCCGGCAGGGATTTCTCGCCGACTTGCTGCGACACAAAGGCGGCTCCTTCGGCGTCACTGTGATGGCGCTGTTCATCCTGCTCGCGGTGTTCGGGCGCCTCGTTAGTCCCTACGACCCCAATGTCGGCGAACTCGCCAGCACCCTGGCCGGCCCTTCGGCCCAGCACCTGCTCGGCACCGATGAACTGGGGCGTGACACCCTGAGCCGGGTGATCGACGGATCGCGCATCGCCGTGGTCGTGGCGCTGCTTTCGGTGGCTGTCGCCGCGGCCTGCGGCGTGGCCATCGGTATCGTCAGCGGCTATTTCGGCGGCAAGATCGACACGGTACTCAACCGCAGCCAGGACGTGCTCTTCGCATTCCCGACCTTGCTGCTGGCGATCATCATCGTCGCCGTGCTGGGCCCGGGGCTGTTCAATGCGGTGCTGGCCATCGCCATCGTCTACACCCCGCGGTTCGCGCGCATTGCCCGGGCCAGCGCCCTGAGCGCCAAGACCTGCGAATACCTGGATGCCGCGCGCCTGTCCGGAGTCAGCACGCCATCCATCCTGCTGCGCCACATGCTGCCCAACGTGCTGCCTTCGGTGATCGTGCTGGCGGCCCTGAGCATGTCGACCGCGCAGCTCGCCTACGCATCGCTGAGCTTCCTGGGCCTGGGCGTGAGCCCGCCGCAAGCCGACTGGGGCAGCATGCTGTCCCGGGCGCGGGACTTCATCACCATCGCGCCCTGGCTGACCGTCTGGCCAATGGCGGCACTCGTGCTGCTGATGCTGGGATTCAACGTGCTCGGCGACGCGATCCGCGACGTCCTCGATCCGCGCCACAGCAGCGGCGTTCAGCCTGAGAAGCCCTTTTGACCATGAAGAAAATACAAGTCGTCCTGCATCCCCAGCGCCCGCCCGCCGTCGAGGCGTTCCTGCGCCAACTGCCCCAGATCGAACTCCATACCCCGTCCGACGAAGCGGGCGTGGAGCGTGCGCTCGACGCGGGCGCGCAGGTGCTGGCCACCTACATCTGGCGCGAGACATTCATGCGGCCGTCGCTGCGTTGGATCGCGGGCATGGGCGCCGGCTTCGAGCAGTATCCGCTGCAACAGCTGGCGTCGCACGACGTGGTGCTGACCACCGCAGCCGGCGTTCACGCGGCCTGCGTCGCCGAGCATGCCTTCGCGCTGCTGCTGGCGCTGACGCGGCGGGTCGGCGAGGCGGTCCGCAACATGGGTGAGCGCCGCTGGCAGGCACTGCCGGGCGAAGAGCTTGCCGGCAAGAAGCTCGCCATCGTCGGGTTGGGCCGCATCGGCGAAGAAGTGGCGAGGCGGGCGCAGGCCTGGGGTCTGCAGATCGTCGGCGTCAAGCGCAACCCCAGTCAATACGAGGGTTGCCTTGCCGACGTGCGCGGCGCCGACCATTTGGCGGCCGTCTGCGAATCCACCGATATCCTGTTGCTCGCGGCGCCCGCATCGGCCGACCACCGTCCCATCGTGGGCGAGCGAGAACTGCAGCGCCTGGGCGCCGGCTGGATCGTCAACGTGGGCCGCGGCAGCCTGATTGACGAGAACGCGCTGCTGCACGCGCTGACGGCGGGCGCGCTGCGTGGCGCCGGCCTCGACGTGACCGCGGTCGAACCGCTGCCGGCGGAGTCGCCGCTGTGGGGCCTGCCCAGCGTCGTCATCACCGCCCACAACGCCGGCGACAGCCCGGGCTATGGGCCGCGCTGGGGCGCGATCTTCCAGCGCAACCTGGCGGCATTCGCCGGATCGGAGGACTGGGTCAATCGCATCGCGGCCGGGCCGGGAGGCGCGCTGTGAGCCGCAATTTCGTCATGCTCGCCTCCGACGACGCGCCGACCGAAGATTGGGCGCGGGCCGTCGCCGCGGCCGCGCCCGGCCTGCGCGTGCAGATCGCGCGCGACCGCGCGCAGGCGCTGCGGTTCCTACCCGAGGCCGACGCTGCTTTCGGCACTCTGGACGCGCAATTGCTCGCGCAAGCGGGAAGGCTGGCCTGGCTGCAAGCGCCACAGGCTGCGCCGCCTGCTGGCTACTTCTTTCCCGAACTGATCGAACATCCCGTCCAGGTCACCAATTTCCGCGGCATCTACAACGACCATGTCGCCGTCCATGCTGTGGCAATGCTGCTTGCGCTTGCGCGCGGTTTGCCGCGCTATATGCGCCAGCAGTCCCGCGGCGAGTGGATCCGCCATCTGGCGGACGAGGACGTGCTGCACCTCGCCGAGAGCACCGTGCTGGTCGTCGGCGTCGGTGGCATCGGCGCCGAGATCGGACGGATGGTGGCCGCGTTCGGCGCCAAGGTGCTGGGCGTGGACCCGCGCCGGTTCGATCCGCCCGAAGGCGTGCAGGCGATGTTCAAGCCCGAAGCGCTTGATAGGTTGCTGCCATCGGTGGATGCGGTCGTCCTGACCCTCCCCCACACGCCGCTCAGCGAAGGGCTCATCGATGCCCGGCGCCTCGCGCTCATGCGGCCGCACGGCCTGTTGGTCAACATCGGGCGCGGCGCGACAGTTCGCCTGGATGCCGTGGCCGATGCACTGCGGAGCCGGCGCTTGGGCGGCGCGGCGCTCGACGTGTTCGAGCAGGAACCCCTGCCTGCGGTGCATCCTCTGTGGAACGAGCCGCGGGCCCTGCTCACGCCCCACGTCGCCGTGGTGGGTCCGCACATCGTAGAGCGCCGCCTTGCCGTCCTGTGCGACAACGCCCAGCGCTTCGCATCGGGCCGGCCACTGAACAACCTCGTAGACAAGGCCTCCTGGTACTAAGCATGCGAACTTTGGAGGCATCGGCCTTTGTTTTCGGGACGGACCTGATGGGCGAGGGCTTCGAAGCAGTCCTGGAAAACCTGCGGGAACGCGGCGGCCTGGACGGCATTTCGCTCTCGGCCACCTACCACGACGCGCGGGACGTGTTTCCCCACAACCCGAGGTACCACGTCCATCGCCACGAGGGCGATGTGGCCTGGTTCGCGCCGCAGCTACAGCGATATGAAAGCGGCCTGGTGCCGCGTATGGCCAGAGCGGCCGATGGCACCGACGTCCTTTCGGAACTGTGCACACGCGCCAGCCGACGCGGCATGGCCGTGGACGCATGGACCATCTTCCTGCACAACTCGCTGCTGGCTTCAAAGAATCCCGACTGCGCGACCCGCAACGTGTATGGCGACCCGTATCTCACGGATCTGTGCCCCGCCAATCCGCGCGTCCGTGCCTACTGCCGCGGGCTGGCAGGGGACGTCGCGCGCTACCCGGTGCGGCGGCTGATGGCCGAGAGCCTGCATTACCGCCCGCTGGAGCACGGCGAGCATCATGAGCGCTACCTGATCCACCTGCCCGCGGAGGCGCGCACATTGCTGTCGCTTTGCTTCTGCCCGCACTGCCGCTTGGCCGCCCAGCAAGCCGGCGTCGCGGTCGAACGTCTGGCCGTCTCCGTGCGCGAGGCGCTGGAGCCGATCTGGACGGGCCAGTTGTCCCCGGCCCACTCCGACCCGCTGCTCGGCGAAAGCGCGCGAGCGGAACTGGCCGCGTACGTCGACGTCCGCCTGCGCGTGGTAGCCGGGCTCGTGGCGGAAGTCCATGAGGCGATGGCCGGTTCGGGAGTCTCGCTCAGCTTCGTCGATCACGCGGGGGCGATGTCGCATGTGATGGCGGGCACCAGCGCGGACGACGAGGTGACCGAGTCGTCCCGCAAACTGGGGATCGACCTCGCCGCCGTCGCCGCTGCCTCCGATGAGATCGCGGTGCTCGGGTACGTGGACACCACCGAGCGGCTGCGGGCGCTGCTCGCCAGCTACACGGAAGCGCTCGGCCCGGGCTGCGGCTTTTCGGTGGCGCTGCGCTCCCTGGTGCCGGACTGCCAAAGCGAGGAGAACCTGGGCGCCAAGGTGGCGGCCGTCCTCGATTCGCCAGCCACCGGGATCGGCTTCTATCACTACGCGATGATGCCGCTGAACCGGCTCGACTGGATTCGTCGCTCGCTCGGTCGGCAAGGCGCCACCGGGAGGCCGTCATGAAGGTGCTGGTGACCGGCGCCGCCGGCCACGTGGCCACACTGGCCATGCCGGGCCTCCAGGGTCGCCACACGCTACGCCTTGCCGATGTGCGGGACCCGGCGCACGTTCCCATGGGCGCGATCTTTCACGCGATGAGCCTGCTGGACGCGACCGACGCCGAGATGGCTGAGCTTTTCGCGGGCGTCGAGGCTGTCGTCCACAGCGCCTACGTTCCGTCGGCGGAGCGCGATGTCTACAGCCTGTGGCCGCCCCAGCTGGACCGGTTCGAGGCCGAGTTCGACAACATCCGCATGGCGCAGCGCGTGTACCGCTGCGCGCTCGAGGCGGGCGTGAAGCGGGTCGTGGTCGTTTCCTCCAACCACGCGGCCGACTGGTACGAGCACACGCAGGTGCACCAGCTGGCGCGGGAGATGGTGTATCCGACTCAGCTTCCGCTGTCCGACAACTTTTATGGCTGGTCCAAGGCCGCTTACGAACTGCTGGCGTATCCCTATGCCTGCGGCACTTTCGGCCGGCGCATGGAAGCCGTGATGCTGCGGATCGGTTCGCCTTACCCCATCGACATTTCCCAGTTCGAACCAAGTGCGCCGGCGCCGCAATCGGGCTTGCCCCGGCCTGTCGGCCCTGCGGCGCTCAAGCGCGCCCTCGGCGCTTACCTGAGCGATCGCGACTGCGCCACGCTGTTTCGCTGCGCCCTGGAAGCGCCCCTGGTCGGGCCCGATGACGCCGTGCCGTGGGTTGTCGCCTACGGCATTTCCGGCAACACCCGCGCATTCTGGTCCCTCGAATCGGCCCGCCGGGTGCTGGGATACATGCCTGAGGACGACTCCGAGGTCATCTATGCCGACGCGGTCCGCCGTCTACTCACTGGAAGCGAAAACGCGTCTGCTGGACGCCTTGGGCCGGAGGCGCACTGAACGGAACCCCATGTTGCCGCGCATCGAGCCATTCCGAACTACAGACCGAAAAATAGGTGGCTTGCCAGCCACTACAACTGCCTGCGGCCGACTTTGACGCCCGACCAAGTATCCGTCCATTCGAGCCGCCAGACGCTCTCGAACCGGGACTCCCTGCTGGCCATGCTGGGCCTGTGCTGCGTCGCAACCCTGGTGGCGCTGGACCAGACGGTGGTCAGCACCGCGTTGCCTTCCATCGTCGCCGAGCTGCATGGCTTCGATCTCTATGCCTGGGTCGCAACCTCGTACCTGCTGACCTCGGTCATCACCGTGCCGGTGGTCGGCCGCTTGGGCGACCAGTTCGGCCGCAGGCCGTTTGTGCTGGGGTCGATCGTGATCTTCAGCGTGGCCTCGGTGCTCTGCGGCCACGCCAACAGCATGGAGGGCCTGGTGGCGGCGCGCGCGCTGCAGGGCGTCGGCGGCGGCATGCTGGTGGGCAGCGCCTTTGCCTCCATCGTCGACCTGTTCCCCGACGCCCTGGTGCGCCTGCGCTGGCAGATGATGATGGCCTCTGCGTTCGGCTTGGCCAACACGCTGGGCCCGTCACTGGGCGGCCTGCTCACCCAGTACCCGGGCTGGCGCTGGGTGTTCTACATCAACCTGCCGGTGGGCCTGGTGTCGCTGTGCGCGGTCTGGCGCTTTTTACCGCACGTGCGCCACGGCGTGCCCGGGGCCGAGGTGCGCATCGACTGGCCGGGCGCCCTGCTGATTGCAGCCGGGCTGGGTAGCCTGCAGTTGCTGGTCGAGCTGGTGCCGCAGCGCGGATTCACCGCCGGTATGGCGAAGACCCTGGTGGTCTGCGTGCTCGCCTTCTTTGCCTTGTTTCACTGGGAGCGGCGCGTCACGCATCCTCTCATTCCCGGTGAACTGCTACGCAACCGGTCGCTGTTCAGCATGTTCCAGCTGGCAGCTGCCGGCGGGTTCATGCAGTTTTCACTGCTGGTGTACGTGCCCCTGATGTTCCAGGGCGGCTTTGACCTGTCAGCACGCACGGCCGGGCTGCTGGTGACGCCGCTGGTGGGCTTTATTGCGGTGTCCAACATCCTCAACAGCCGCATCCTGCCGAGGCTGCCGAACGCCGCGATCATGGTGTACTTGGGCGTTGGCATGACGACCCTGTGCGGTGCTTGCATGCTGCTGGCCAACGCCAACTCGTCCCATGTCTTTCTGGTCGCGGTCATGGTGTGCGGCGGCATGGGCATGGGGCTGACCATGCCCAACCTGACGATCACGATGCAGCAAGCCGCGCCCCGCGAGCACGTGGGCATCGCCCTCGCGCTGCTGCAGAGCCAGCGCATGGTCGGCGGCATGCTGGGCACGGCGCTGACAGGCGCGGTGGTCAACTGGTCCTACCGGCACAGCATCGGCAACGCGCTGGCCGGCGATGCCGCCAGCGGTACCTGGCTGCAGCTGGCGAACCCCGAGATCCTGCTGAGCCACGACATGCAGGCCGAGCTGCTGAGCCGGCTGGCCGCGGCCGGCCGGGATGGCGCGGCCCTGATCGACATGGCCCGCGACGCGCTGGTCCAGGCGGTCCACGACGGCTTATGGCTGACCATTGCCTTGGGGCTGCTCAGCTTTCTGGGCATTCGCTACATGCCGAAGATCAGCTTCCGGTCGACGCCGGTCAAGGTGAAGGTGGAGGAAGGCTTTCACGAGCCTTGAGGGTCGGCGTTTGCGGGCGGCTGGGGGCCGTGGTGAATTTACTAACGTCGGATCGTCTTTGTGGACGAGTCCGGCATCAGCGAACGGCCCACCCGGGTGCGCACATKGCCCAAGGGACACCATCATCCAGTTGTTCGCACGTCGACGAACGCCGAGGTTCCCGCCCACGCAGAAGTGTCCGGAGCCTTGGCCTGGAGCCGCAGGTGCAGCAGACCCGAATACACGGTGCCGGTGCGTTCGTCACCACGCGGGACGTTGACCACGTCGCCGTCATAGACCAGCGACGGCGTCACGGGGTGCCCGCAGGGTCCGGGTCTCCTTCACCGGCCGCGGCACCGAGGCCGAGCAGGCCGATTTCAGGCACATCTGTGACAGGAAGGCATCAGCGGGCGCTTTTTGGCCGGCGCACTTGGGCCATCAGTTGCTGCGCTACGGCCTCGAAGGGTTCAAGGCTCTGTTCGGCCCGACTGAGCACCACCGCTCCTTCGGCCGAGGCAATCATCACCATCGCGAACTGCCGCGCCTGCACTGACGACAGTCCCCCTTGATGCAGCAGGTCACTCAGCCGTTCGCGCCAGGCGCGAAACACGGCCGTCGCATGCGACAGCAGTTCGGCGGAGTCGGTGGCCACCGTGACGGCCAGCACGGCACAACCCGCCTCGCACTGCGAGCGCGTGAGCACCGCGCGCCAGATCGCGAGAAAGCGCTCCACCACCGCCTCGGCCGGCGCGCCGGCCACGGGTTCCATCGCATCGGTCAACAGGGCGCCCGCGCGTTCCACGGCCGCGGCGACGAGCTGGTCCTTGCCTTCCGGGAAGTGGTGGTACAGCGATCCGCGTGGCGCTCCCGTGGCCGACAGCACCTCGGAAAACGAGGTCGCTTGCAACCCACGTCGCGCCAGCAGCACCATCGCCCCTTCGACCATGCGATTGCGAACGTCACCCGCCATGGAGTCGGCCTCCTTTCTCATTTTCGAGTTGATTGCGCAAGAAATATGACATTCATCATAGTTGCTGCTACTATGACGAGCGTCATAGTCGTCCAGAGGAGTATCACCGTGCCACGCCATCGCCTCGTCTTTCTGTCCATGATGCTGCCGCTGGCCCTGGCCGCCTGTGGCGCCATGCCCTCCGCATCGTCTTCATCCACTCAAGGAGCTTCTCCCATGACCATGGAACAAACCAAGCAGGCCGTCATCGGCGACTGGGTCAGCATCGCCCCCGAAATCCGCCCCAGCGCCCAGAAGAACGCCGACGGCACGCTCAAGCCCTTCTATCTGAAGCGCGAGTTCAAGGCGCTGCCGGACGACCGCTTCGAGCTGGTCATCGTCAACTCGGCCGACCCCTACGGCAAAGTGCCGCTGGCTAAGATCCTGATCAGGGGCCACATGCACTGGCAGGGCGAGCACCCCATCGCGCCGGGTGCGCAGAAGGTGGACTTCGTGGCCGACGAGGCCTACGAGGTCACACCGATGCTGCAGGGCTTTGCCGACGTGCTCAACCAGATCGCCACCCAGGGCTACGCAAAGTGGGAGGTCGGCCAGACGCAAAGCATCTTCGGCAAGAGCTTCGCGCCCTTCGGTCTCACGGCAGGCAAGAATTTCATGGAGTACGACCTGGTGTACACGACGCACGGTCTGCTGTTCTGGGGTGCCCGCAACGTGGACGGCCGCGGTTTCGATACTGAGCAGAACCGGCCGACCAATCTGCAGATTCCGCTGGCGCGCAAGTAAGGCCGAACGCATGACCGCCCCGAAGGAACTGGACGGCCGCGTGGCTATCGTCACTGCGCTTCCAGCGGCATCGGCCAGCAAACAGCGCGCACCCTGGCGGCGCGGAGCGCCTTCGCACTTCGCGCTGTGCAGCTTCCCGTTCAAAACGAACTCGAACGGCGCCACCCTCCCAGTCGCAGTGGACAGGAAGTTCACCGCCTGATGCTCGCGCAGCTGGTCAACGGTGACGGGCATGCCGCAGGTGGAGATGTAGCGCCGACCCGCGCACGTCACGACGGGCAGCTCGGCGACGCGTCGTGCGACAAGCCCGGATTCCTGCGGCGTCCCGCCCCGTAGCACGCGGTCCACGCCTTCGCGGACCAGGTTGACCAGYGGTCGCTGGTGCCGATCACAAGCTCGATGCCGGGAAGGCGGGTTGTGAATAGTTCGGGGCCGCGGCGAAGAAACGCGACCGAGCCCGYGCCCCCACCCCGAGATGCAGGGCTCAATCTTCGAGACTGATCCTGTTGACGAGCAAGCCCACCGACGAGATCTCCACCTCGACCATGTCGCCCGGCTTGAGCCACAGTGGCGGATTGCGCTTGGCGCCCACGCCGCCGGGCGTGCCCGTGACAATCACATCGCCCGGAATGAGTGTGGCAAAGGTGGAGATGTAGTTGATCAACACCGGGATCGGAAAGATCATTTGGTCGGTGCGTGCATGCTGCACCTGGTGACCGTTGACCCGCGTCGCCAAGTCGAGCACGCGGTCGGCCGGCAACTCGTCGAGCGTGACCAGCGTAGGGCCGAAGGCGCCCGTCTGCGGAAAGTTCTTGCCGGGGATGAATTGGCGCGTGTGATGCTGCCAATCGCGCACGCTGCCGTCGTTGAAGCAGGCGACGCCGAAGACGTGGTCCCAGGCCTTGGCTTCGGGAATGCGCCGCCCGGCCTTTCCAATGACGATCGCCAGCTCGCCCTCGTAGTCGAGCTGCGAGGATTCGCGCGGCATCRGGAGCGGCTGGCCTGCCGCCTGCAGCGACTCACTGCCGCGCAGGAAGATGGAGGGATGCTCGGTCGGATCGCGCTGGGTCTCGATACGGTGGTCCTCGTAGTTGTGGCCGACGCAGGCGATGGTCTGCGGATCGGCAATCGGCGGCAGCAGTTGCAGATCGGCGAGCAAATGGTCGCTGGCCGCCGACGCGTGCGGCATGGCGAGTTCGACCGCTTGGCCGGTCGCGATCAGCGTCTTCAGGCTGGTAGCCCGAGCACCGAGGCGCCGTCGCAGATCGATGACTTCGTCGGTGCCGCGCAGGAGGCCGAACGAGGGCTCGCCATTCACTTGGTAGCTGAGGAATTTCATCGTGGTTCCTTGGGTTTCGAGATTGAAGTTCGGTTAGGAGAGCGCGGCGAACGCGTGCTGCGTCGGCGCGCGGTTGCCTCCATCGCTCTGGCGAGTTTCGGCGCCGGCGAGCGCGGCCTGATCGAGAAGTCGCGACCAGTAGCGATCGGGCCGCACCAACATTGCGACAGCTTCGTGCGCCTCCAGATTCTTCGCCAGCTCACCGGTGATATCGCGCACAGTGACAATCGACGCGTCTGCAGGGAGCGAAAGAAAATCCTCGTCGCGACCGACAAGTGCAACGACGCGCCCCGGTGCACCGGCAGGAAGCAGCGCCGCCGCCCTGCTTCGGAAGGACGGCGTATTCCGGCCCAAGACCGCAAAGCCTTCGCCCAGTACGCTATCGAGGCGCAYCAACTCGCCGCCCGGCAGCTCAACTTCGGGCTGCGGAATGAGCTCCGAATGAGGATGCTTCGCAGTGGGCTCGAATGCACCCTCCTGCAACACTGGCTTCGGCTTGAAGCGCAACTGCAGGATGTAGTCGCGGCAAATCGGCACCAGGCAGGCGAGGCGTAAAGCGGATTGCGCAAGCCATGCGCCGACGATCGTCTTCGGCTGCATAAAGGAGCCGATGCGCAAAGCCATGCGAATCAATGCCGCGGCATGCGGCCGGCGTTCGGGTTCGTAGCTGTCGAGAAGCTCGGGCTGCGCGTCCCACTTGAGTACCGCCGCCAATTTCCAAGCGAGATTCGCCGCATCGCGAATGCCGCTGTTGAGGCCCTGGCCGGCGAAGGGAGGCGTGAGATGAGCCGCATCGCCGGCCAGCAGTACGCGCCCCTCCTTCCAGCGCGTCGCCACGCGGGCATGAAAGCTGTAGATCGCTTTGCGCACCAGCGGCAAATCAGCGTCTTCCGGCGCCCGGTTGCGGATCCACTGCCTAAATGTGACTTCTTTCAATACGTCGTCGTCGCGGTCGCCCTCGCGCAGCATGAATTCATAGCGCACGGTGCCCCGCGGCCCCGGCAGGCGGATGGCAGGGCGCCGAGGATCGCAGTAGGTGCTGGTGTGGCGCAAGGCAACGGTGCGGTCCGACATGTCGACGATCAGCCAGCGCTCCGGAAAGGTGTCGCCCTTGAGCACGACGTTGATCAGGTCGCGCACCCTGCTGCGTCCACCGTCGCACGCGGCGAGCCACTTGGCGCCGATGGTGACCTGGCCACCGTCCCGGTTCAGCCTGCAGCGCACGCCCAGAGCGTCCTGCTCCATCTCGAGCAGCTCGTGGCCGAAGCGAACCTCGACGTTGTCGAAGCGCGAGAGGCCCTCATACAGGGTCTTGACCAGCAAGGGCTGGCGGAACGCGTTTCGCTTCGGATAGCCGTACTCCTGCCGCGTCGGCAGAATAGATGCCAGCGGCTTGCCGCGCCAGTCGAAATACTGCACGCCGTAGCCGAGTACCACGTCCTTCGTGATCTCGCCAACCAGGCCCGCCCCCTGCATCGTGCGCAGGCTCTCGTCATCGAGAGTGACGGCGCGCGGTTCGCCTTCGAGCTGCGGGTTGCGCTCGACAACCAGCGTTCTGACGCCGTAGGTGCCGAGCAGGTTGGCCAGCGTCAGGCCGACCGGCCCCGCGCCCACCACGACCACATCGAAATGCTGTGCATTCATCATGTCTGTCTCCGTTGTGTGCCGGCTAGCGCTGCCCGAGGGATTCGAGCCGGCCTTCGATTCGCAATGCGGCGCGTAACAACTGGTCGGCGATACGCGCCCTGTTCGACTCCGGCGTCGTCCGTGAATAGATCGCGCTCAGGCTGCCCATAAGCTGCTTTCCATGATGGATTGACACGGCCCAGCCCATCGCTTCTGCATCGACCTCGCCGGCGGTCGCGTACACCTGCTGCGCTCGGATCGCATCGAGATAGCGCAGAAGTGCGACCTGGCTCGATGGCAGGCCTGCCTTGCGCAGCCCCGCCGGATCGGCCTTCGCGATCGCCACGATCTCGGATTCGCTCATCTGCGCGAAGACCACCTTCGAGGTCGCGCCGCGATAGAGCGGCATCGCGCGGCCGCGCTCGTAGCTCACGGTGGTCGGTCCGAATCGACCGCGCATCTCGCTCACGCAAACCACGCGCTGACCATGCAATCGGCTCAGGATCACGGTCGCGCCGCTGCGTTCCGACAACGTGCGCATCACCTCGTCCGACGCTGCGATCAGTGGATCGTTAATACGGATTTCACGATCGAGCTCGACGATGGCCGGCCCCAGCACATAGTTGCCCATCGACGCGCTTTCGATGAAGCCAGCCGCCTCGAGGTCAGCGACGTAGCGGTAGGCGGTCGCAGGTGCGACGCCCAGCAGTTGCGCCACATCGGTCGCTCGAAGCTGTTTGCGGCCCTCGCCGAAGAGGCGCAGCACTTGGAGTACCTTGGCGGTCTTGGACATGGCRTTTGCCTCAGCTACGCATGATCGCCACGCCCCACTGATTGAGGGTCTGCGGTCGATGCGGCCAGACGCCCACGGGCCGTCCGGGCGCACAGACCTCGAGTTCGGCCGAGATCTCGCCCATATTGCCGTCAAGGTCGCGAACCATCAGGAAGGTGTCGTTGCCCGGGCCGTGGCGACCGATGCCCCAGGCAAGGTCGGTCCCGGTGCTGGCCATATGGTCGGCCCAGTCGCGCAGTCGAACCCAGTCCGGCGCCTCGCAGGAGAAATGATCGAAGCGCGCCTCAGGTGCGCGGAAGATCGCCAGCGAGTGATGCTCAGAGTCGGTCCGCATGAATGCGGCGGTGAGGTCGCCGTCGGCATCGAACACACGATCGGACATCACGAAGCCGAGGCTGCCGACGTAAAAGTCGACCAGCTTCGATGGCGTCGGAGAGCGCAGCGCGAAGTGCTGAAGACGGGCGCCCAGCGCGACCGAAGCGCTAGCCCCCGTGTCACCGGTGAGCGGTCCAAGAAAGGTGATGAGATGGCCATCGGGATCCACTACCGTGTAGCGATCCGATTCGTCTTCGAAAAGTTCGATATGGCGCGCGACCAGGAATGCCTTGTGAGACCGGAAGTCGGCTGCCGAGTGCGAGCGATAAGATGCTCGGAGTAGTTGTCCGGCCGGCCCCGCCACGATCCGAAGCTCACGGCCATCGGCCTTGCAGACGATGGCGTCCTCACTGTGCGTGGTCGTCAGGCAAAAGGTGCTGGCGTAAAACTGCGCCAGCGCTTCCGGGTTCCTGGAATGCAGTTCCAACACTGCCAGTGATGCGTTGATTTCCATGTCGTGTGCCTGTCTAGCCTTCGATGAGTGAATCATCCGCGCGGCGCCGTGCCGGCGCAAATGAGACTCTCAGTTTTTGAGAAAACTGTCATCTCTTTCTGGGCATGCCCAGTGCCACACCAGGGCGTTGGCACACATTCGGAATGATCGATCCCGATGCCGAATCTCAGGGTTAACATCGAACTGACACCGCGGACTATCAATAACTGAGAGTCCGCTTTGACCCCTTGCTCGAAGCTGGAGATCCTTCGCGGGCCGAGACCAAGCAATCCGCCAAGGAGACAGATATGAAGCATCCCGAAACGCCGTTCAACGTGGCCCAGTTCATCGACGCGAGGCCGATATCGCGCCTACAGTGGCGCACCCTCGCGCTGTGTTTCCTGATCGTGCTGCTCGACGGCTGGGACACCGCCGCGATCGGGTTCGTCGCGCCGTCAATCATGGGCGAATGGGGCCTGGCCAAGGCGATGTTTGGCCCGATCCTGAGCGCCGCGATGTTCGGCCTCGCCGCGGGCGCATTGTTCGGCGGCCCGCTGTCTGACCGCATCGGCCGCAAGAAGGTGCTCGTGGCCTCCGTCATTGCATTCGGCGGTTTCAGCCTCTTGTGTGGCTATGCCCACAACGCGGTCGAACTCACCGTGTTGCGCTTCCTCACCGGGTTGGGGCTGGGCGCAGCGATGCCGAACACGACCACGCTGATATCGGAATACGTCCCGGCGCGCTCGAAGGCCTTCTTGCTGACCGTGATGTTCACCGGTTTCACGCTCGGCTCGGGGCTCGGAGGCTTCGCCGCCTCATGGCTCATCCCCTACTTTGGCTGGCGCTCGGTGCTCTTGACCGGCGGAGTCCTGCCACTGTTGCTGGCGCCGGTATTGATCGCCTCACTGCCCGAGTCTGTGCGCTTCCTGGTGCTACGCGGCGATCGGAAGGAATTGATCGCACGGACGCTGTCGAGCATCGGAGGAACCACGGTCTCGGCGCTCGAGAACTTCGTGCTGATCGAGCCCCGTGTGGAATCGAGGCACTCGGTGCGCAGCCTCTTCCTGGGCGGCTACGCCAAGCTCACATTGCGCCTGTGGCTGACCTATTTCATGGGGCTGCTGATCATCTACTTGCTGACCGGCTGGCTGCCGACGCTGATGCGCGATGTCGGCTTCACGATCGAGCGCGCCGCCTTCATCACAGGGATCTTCCAAATTGGCGGCTCCATCGGCTCGATCGCGATCGGCTGGGTCATGGACCGATTCAATCGACGCCTGGTCGTAGGCCTGTCGTACGCCATCGGCGCTGGCTGCGTGCTGATGCTCGGGCGCATCGAACTGGCGCCGGGATTGTTTTCCGTGGTGCTTCTGCTGTGCGGCATCTTCTTGAGCGGCGCCCAGACCGGAATGAATGCGCTGGCGCCGATGAGCTACCCGACCGCGATGCGCGCGACCGGCGCCAGCTGGATGCTGGGTATCGGCCGCTGCGGCGGCATCACCGGATCGCTGATCGGCGGACCGCTTCTTGCGATGGGACTTTCGACAGGCAGCCTGTTCAGCCTGCTGGCGATACCGGCGGCGATCGCAGCGGCTGGCATGCTGGTCCGGGTGTCGCAGGAGGTGTTCGCTCAGGACGAGGGAGAGGTCGCCCTAGTCACGCACTAGACACGATGGTCGCTCGATAGGCGAAGGAAGGCCCGTCTCCGGTATCGCGGATTGCGCCTCTGAGAGTGCGCCGAGCCACATGCGGCGGGTTTCCCCGGCCGCAAACCGTATGGAAACGAGCCATGGACGAGAGTATCAAGTTCTTCGTTGGTTTGGATGCCCACAAGGACAGCATCGCGGTTGCCGTGTGTGAAGCTGGGCGAGAGCCGAGTCATTTCGTGGGCACGCTGGGGGTTGACGTGCAGGGGGTGGTCAAGACGGTCAGCAAGTACGGCCCTGCGCGGCGAGTGAGCGTGGTCTACGAGGCCGGACCGACGGGCTACGGTTTGTATCGAGAACTCAACCAGCGGGGCTATCACTGCGAGATCAATGCGCCCTCATTGATACCGCGCCGAGCGGGCGAACGCATCAAGACTCACCGTCGCAATTGTGCGTCCCGAGCGGGCGAACTCAAATCGATTTGGGTGCCCGATCAAGCCCACGAGGCGATGCGCAATCTCTGGCTCGCACGCGAAGATGCGGTCAACCTGCGTCTGAAGGTGCGTCAACAGTTCAAGGAGTTCCTGCTGCGCCAAGACCGACGCTACGCGGGCAAAACGTCCTGGATCAAGGCGCATCAATGCTGGATCGCCGATCAGCGCCTTGGACATCCGCCAGACCAGTTTTCGCTGACCGAGTACCAACTGGCCGTGCAAGCGGCCGACGAGCGCGTTCAGCGGCTAACGGCTGCGCTGCAGCAAGCCGTGCAGGGTTGGCGCTTCGGACCGGTCGTGGCCGCATTGCGAGCGTTGCGCGGCATCGACACCGTCAGCGCCATCGGCCTGGTCTGCGAGATCGGCGACGAGGACCAGGATCTCACCATTGCGCTGCTGCGGAAAACGGGCCAAGGAGTTCATTGCGGATTGGTCAAGGCGCGACCACGACGCTGATTTCGAGTTCAGCGAGTTGTAGCCGGTCTTCCAAGCTGATGCGGGCGAGGCGTCTTCACGGCAGAACGCCCATCTGCCGCGCGTTTTCAGCCCAGGCTGTTGCCGAGACGCAGCCAGGCTGGAAACTGGCGATCGAAGTCTTGTGCAGTGATCTCCGCAAGGTGTGCGCATGCGGCGTTGGGGAGTGCCACGCTCATTTCCTCATGCCAGAGCACGACGCCAAGCAACCGGCAAACCAGGAAGCGCTCCTCGCGCGGAACCGGAAACTCCGACACATGGCTCGGTAACCGCATCATGGAAACGCGTCGCCTCACCTCGATGACGAACCATCCCGTGCGCTTCGCCCTGATGCACGCCGCCTTTCCCAACCAAATCTGGAGGTATAGCTCCCACCCCACCAAGAGCAGAAGGATCAGAGATGCAATCAACATGCGAAATGCAACGTAAGTTATTCTGGAGAAAGGGAATCTGGTCCAAGAATCTTGAATTCAAGAGTAGGCTTCGCCACCTCGCTGCGCAATACGTCGAACGCGCTCCCGCGCCAACTTGCTCACGAAAACCGCCGATCGGTCCAACTCTGCAACGCATGTCGCTCGCCCGGAGGGGATCCTTGCAACAACGTCCGCCTGCCAGTCACCGTGGCCGCAGGGGGCTTTGTCATGTTTCTGCTGTGGACATGGACACAATCGCCACTCTCCATGACCCAGGGAAAACCCATGAAGGCGATCAAGCGCGCCCGTCATTTCATCGAACGCAACCCGCACGAACCTGCGGCTGCCGTGCTTTCACAGTTGGTGCTGGCTCTCGAATCCAAACGCAGCTTCGAGCTCGCGGCCCTGTACGAACTCGACCTCGACACGTTCGACCTCGCCGTCGAGATCTTGAAGGAATGGCGACTTGATCGCTACTACGCCGGCAAGGCCAAGCTGTTCGATCTTTCGCTCCAGATGTCGGATCTGGACACCACGGCACTCTCCGGACAACCGAACTGATGGCGACATGGTGGCGGGCCGATCCGAGACGCTCTCCGGCACCGACGATCTCAGACCATGAGCTTGCGGATGTGCGCCGACAGCAGGTCGATCAGGCTGACACTCACGACGATGATGATCATCACCGCGCAGGTCTCGGCATACTGGAAGCCGCGTATGATCTCCCACAGCACGACGCCGATGCCGCCCGCCCCCACCATGCCCACCACCGAGGCTGAACGCACATTCGATTCGAGGCGATAGAGTGCGAACGAGATCCATAGCGGCATCACTTGCGGGATCACGCCATAAACGATCTCGTGCAGCGCGGTGGCCCCCGTCGAGCGGATGCCCTCCACCGGTTGCGGATCGATGGCTTCCACAGCCTCCGCGAACAATTTGGCCAACACGCCGGTAGTGTGCACCCACAAGGCGAGCACCCCCGCGAATGGCCCCAGTCCCACGGCGACCACGAACAGCATCGCGAACACCATTTCGTTGATGGCCCGGCAGCTGTCCATCAGCCGACGCATCGGCTGGTAGATCCACCAAGGCACGATGTTGGCCGAGGCCAGTAGGCCCAGCGGAACGGCGGTGATCACGGCCAGCGCAGTGCCCCACAACGCAATCTGCAGCGTGACGACCATCTCCTCCACGTACATGCGCCACTGCGCGAAGTTGGGCGGAAAGAAGTCGGCCGCGTAGGTGGCCATGTTCCCCGAATCGCGCCAC
>NZ_JBFUIU010000047.1:0-24775 GCF_056401695.1 Variovorax sp. P4_D9 | reverse complement strand
GTCCGATCCTGATGACCACGCTGGCCGCGATGATGGGCGCGCTGCCGCTGGCGCTGGGCCTCGGCGCCGGCGCCGAGCTGCGTCAGCCGCTGGGCGTGGCGGTGGTCGGCGGACTGCTCTTCTCGCAGGTGATCACGCTCTACATCACGCCCGCGATCTACCTGTCGCTCGACCGCTACAGCGGCAGCGGGCCGCTGCAGGAACTGCCTTCGGAGGCGGTTGCCTCTTCGGGCCCGGCACACGCCTGAGGCGCGCGCGTCAGCCAGCCGCCAATGCTTCCGGGCGCATGACCATTTCGATGGTCATCGTCTGCGCCGCGGCATCGGCTGTCGCGGCGGCTGCCGGCTCGGCCCTCTTGTCCTGGATTGCCTTCAACCACAGGCACACCGCATCGAGGAAGAACGCCTGGCCTGCGAGCTCGGTGAACGAGTGGTCCAGGTTCGGCATGAATTCGTAGCGTACCTGCTCCAGGAAGGCGGATCCGCGCAGACCGTGCAACTGGTCCTTGTCGCGGTCGCGGCTCTGCACCGTGCCGGAGAACACCAGGTACACCGCCACGCCCCTGGCCACCAGGGTGTCCATGGCCTGCCTGAAGAGTTCCGGCGTCATTGGCTGTGTCTGCACGCCGTTGCCCAGCAGGTCGCCCTCCGGCGGCCGGTCGGTGCCGCGCAGGCGATCGATCCAGTGGCGCGTCTGGGCCACCGGAAAGCGCATGAAGCGCCGGATCCGGACCATCAGCCTGGCGCTGCGGCTCGTGAACCGGTGGCCGTCGAAGGCCAGCAGGCCGTTGATTCGGGGGTCCTGGAGCGCGRCCTGCAGCCCCTGGATCGCGCCCGAGCAGAGGCCGATGACGATCACCTGCCGGATGCCGAGCTGCTGCTCGATCTGGTCGACCGCGAGGCGCAAGTCTTCGAGGGCCTGCTCCTCGAAGCCCAGCGCGGTCTGCGCCGACAGGCTGTCACCGAGTCCCGAAAGGTCGAATCGCAGCGACGCGACGCCTTGCCGTGCCAGCCGTCGCGCCAGCTTGACCTGGATACGGCGCGGGCCGGCGCGATGCGTGACGCCGAAGTTGAACATCAGGCAGGCGACGCCTGCCAGGGAGTTGCCGAGCGGCCGCGTGACCACGCCCAAGAGCCGCTGCTCGGGTCCGAAGAGGATGGGTTCGTCTCGATAGTCGTTCATCGGATGAGCGAAAGAATTCGGCGCGTCACCTCAACCGGCACGATGGCCTGGTTGGGAATCGGATCGGCTGTCCAGACGATCGGGTGCTCGAGCGCCTCATGGGTGACCGTGCGGCCGCGGGAAGTCTGGCGGGCGCACCATTGGCGCGTACGCTCGTCCTGCGGCGGGGCGAAGACGGTCGCCGGCAGGGCGACATCGAGCGTGATCGACTCCGGACTCAGCGCTGCCCATTGTGCGGCCAGCGCGCCGCTGACCCGGTGGCCTAGCGCCTCGGTGATCCGGACGCCGTCGTCGGGATCGTGGCGCTCATACCACGCGGGGTTCTTGGCGTAGTAGCCCACTTCGAGCATCGCGAGCTGCCCGGCGTGAAGTTCCTCCACGTAGGCAGGGCCATCGAGGATCGGCTCCCAGAGGATCAACCGTGTCAGTCCCTCCGCATGGCGTGCGGCCTGGAGCGCCAGTGTGGCGCCCAGCCGCGCTGCGAGCCAGGTCAGCTGCTGCGAACCCGAGCGGCGCACCAGTTCCTCGTGGGCCTTGAGCAGATCGAACTGCCAGCCCTTCATCTCGCCCTCTTCGTCGTCGCCACCGGATTCGCCGTTGCCGAAGAAGTCGAAGCGCAGGACCGCGACCCCGAGCCGGGCGATCCGGTCTGCCAGGACCCGGAACAGGCGATGAACGCGAATCGACTCATGACCGAAGGGGCTGCACATCAACAGCGCCGGACAGGATTCATTCTCTCGCTGGGGCGAGTGGTAGATGCCGAACAGCCTGCGCTCGGGCGGGCCGAAATAGAAAGGAGTCATCGAAGAATCTCCAGCGCCGCCGGGTTTGTCCTGGCGACAGCTGCCTGCGTGGCTTCGGTCTCGAAGGCGAGCGCGCCAACCATGCCCGCACCCAGGGGCACCGACATCACGCGCATGAGTTGAACACGATCCTCCGCAGTGTAGCGAACGCGCCGCGGTGCGATCTCGAGTCCCACTTCCAGGCATGTCGGATCGGCCGACAGTCCGAGTCCCAGCGACTTGAGGCAGGCTTCCTTGCGGGTCCAGCCGACCAGGAAGGCGTGGTCCCGGGCATCGCTCGGCAGTGCCTGCAAGAACCGGATCTCGTCGGGCGTGAAACAGGTCGCGGCGAGCGCCAGGGCATCGGGCATCGGCCTCAGCACCTCGACGTCAACCCCGACGTCGGCTTCTTCGTGGACCGCGATCAGCGCCACCGACTGGCTGTGGCTCAGGTTGAAGCGGAGGTCCGCCTGGCCCACCAGCGACGGCTTGCCGAACTCGCCCTGGTCGAACTCCAGCAAGGCCGCCGAGATGCCGCTTCGAATCGAGAGGATCTGCCGCAGGGCGGCGTGCGCGGCAACGAAGCGCTCGCGGTCGCGCCGGAACACGAAGCGGCGGGCGCGATCCCATTCGGCCTCCGAGAGGCAGGCCACGTAGGCCGGCTCAGGGGGCGCGTCGAGGTCGACCTGCCAGAGCAGGCAGGGGGTGTCGAAGTGCAGCGGGCTGATCGACACGGGGGCCTCGTCAGCTCTTGCGGCCCCAGCCCGAGAACACGCGCCCGAGCAGCCCGCGCCGGGAACCGGTCTCCGCCAGTGCCGTGGCCAGCATGCCGCCCGCCGCGGCCGCTGCGTCGAGGGGGGTGCCGGCCGCTGCCGATGCGAGCTGCCCCAGCGTCTCGAAGACATAGCGGCGCGCCTCGACCCGAAAGCCCAGGGCCTGCTCGGCCTGTTGCAGCGCGCGCATGGCCAGGAGCGAGTCGCCGCCCAGGTCGAAGAAGTTGTCGGTCGGGTGGATGTCGTTGACGTCGATGCCCAGCACGCAGGCCCAGATCTGCGCGAGCTGGGCCTGCTCCGGCATCAGCAGTTCCTGGTGGCCGTTGGGCGGCCGCTGCGCCGCCAGGCGCGCCTGCTGCGTCGAGCTGGCTCGGGCGCCATCGGCCTTCAGGCGCGTCAGCACCTGGGCGGCGGCGGAGCCGGCCGGGTCGGCCAGCTCGGCCACCGGGGCTTCGGGCGATCGCGCCACCTTCTGCAGCAACTCGAGGAAGCGATCGCGGAAGGCCTCGCCGGTTTCGGGCAGGTAGATGTCGGCGTTGTAGATGATCGCGCCCTCCATGCCGTGCGGCTTGTCCATCAGCCACAGGCCCAGGTCGTCGGTGGCGCCGCGCTGGCGCAGGTGCAACTGGCGATGCGTGAGACCGGCGCCGAAGTCGCTGGGGCGCTCGCGCGCATCCTGAAAGGAGAACAGGGCGTGGTAGGGGCCGGCGCCGGTGGTACGGGCGCTGACCTCTGGCTCGGCCACCACACGCTCGAAGGGAATCTGCTGGTGGCTGGTGACGGCCAGCAGCTCTTCCTTGACGTAGCGCGCATAGTCGACAAAGCGCTGCGTGCCGTCGATCTGCAACTGCACCAGCAGCAGGTTGGTGAAGAAGCCCATCACCTTTTCAAGCTCGGGCGCCTCGCGACCGCGCACCGGCACCGCGATGACCACCGAATCGGTGTCGATCGCGCGGCCCATCATCAGGCTGTAGGTGGCCATCATCAGCATGTTGAGCGTGAGGTCGGCCTGGCGGGCCAACGCGCGCAGCTGCTCCGAGGCTTCTCGCTCGATGCGGATCCAGTGGGGCCGCCCTTCGCCGCTGGCGCCGATGCCGCGCGGCATATCGGTCTGGGCCGCCACCGGCACGGGTGCCTTGGCAAAGCGTTCCTTCCAGAAGTGCAGTTGGCCGGCGCATTCTTCCTGGGTCAGCCAGTTCTGGTACCACTGGGCGTAGTCGCCATAGCTCATGGGCAATGCCGGCAGTTGCGGCTGCTCGCCGCGCACCAGAGCGCCGTAGATCTCGGCCAGTTCCATCTGCAGCAGGTCGAAGGACCAGCCGTCCCAGATCAGGTGGTGCGGCACGAAGGCGAAGGCATGGTCCTGGTCGCTCACCTTGAACAGGGCTACTCGGAAGAGGGGCGCCTGATGGATGTCCATGGAGGAGTCGGCCACGCGCTGCATCTCTTCCGTCAGCCGGGCTTCGCGCAGCGCTTCGGGCAGGCCGCTCAGGTCGGTGAGCGGCATCTCGTAGTCCACCTGGTCGGCGATGGCCTGAATGCCGAGGCCATCCTCGTCGTTGGACATGTAGGTGCGCAGGGTCGGCTGGCGGCGCACCACTTGGGCAAAGGCGGCGCGGAACTTGTCCACGTCCAGGGGCCCGGAGAAGCGGTGGCCGGAGGGCGCGTTGTAGACCGGCCGGCCCGGGTGCAGCTGCTCCATGAAGCGGATGCGCTCCTGCATCGGCGTCATCGGCGCGCTGCGGCGGGCGGCGTCGTGCACCAGTGGATCGCGGCGCGGCGCGTTGGATGCACGCGCCGCCGCCAGCGCACGCGCCAGCTTCTCGGCCGTGGGCGCCTCGAACAGGGTGCGGAAGGGCAACTGAAGGTGCAGCTCCCGGTTCAGGCGCGCCGTCAGCCGTGCGGCGAGCAGCGAGTGGCCGCCCAACGCGAAAAAGTCGTCATCGACGCTGAGCCCCGGCAGGTTCAGCACCTCTTCCATCATCGTGAGCGCCGCGCGCTCGTCCTCGTTGCGCGGCGCAATGCGCTGGCCGAGGCTCTTGGCCGCCTGGCCGGCGTCCGGCGCCGGCAGCGACTGGCGATCGAACTTGCCGCTGGCAAAGAGGGGCAACGTCGTCATCGGCACGAAGTGCTGCGGAATCATGTAGCTGGGCAGCATGCGGCCCAGGTGCTCGCGCAGCTGCGCCACGTCGGGCATGGGGCCGCGCGGCACCACGTAGGCCACGATGCGCACGTCGCCGGGCTGGTCTTCGCGGGTGATCACCACCACCCGCTCCAGGGCCGGGTGGGTGGCCAGATTGGCCTCGATCTCGCCCAGCTCGATGCGGTAGCCGCGGATCTTGATCTGCTGGTCGGTGCGGCCCTTGCACTCCACCAGGCCATCGGCGCGCCAGCGGCCCAGGTCGCCGCTGCGGTACCAGCGGCGCTGCGGGTCCTCGGTGGTGGGCGCATCGAGGAAGCGCTCGGCCGTGAGTTCGGGGCGGTTCAAGTAGCCCTGCGTCACGCCGGCGCCGGAGATGAAGATCTCGCCCATCACGCCGATCGGCAGCGGACGCTGCTTGGCGTCCAGGATGTGCACCTGTGCATTGGCCACCGGCTTGCCGATCGGCACCAGCGGCGGGATCGGTTCTTCCAGGCGGTGGAAGTTGGAGAACACGGTGGTCTCGGTCGGGCCGTAGCCGTTCCAGAGCGCGCCTACGCGCGGCAGCAGCTCGCGCCCCAACTCGGGCGGCAGCGGCTCGCCGCAACACACGGCCAGCATGTCGCCGCGCCCCTGCCAGCCGGTGGCCAGCAGCAGGCGCCAGGTGGAGGGCGTGGCGCCCATGCAGGTGATTTGTTCGCGCTCGATCAGCTCGCGAAGCTTGTCGCCGTCCTTGGTGGTCGGGCGGTCGGCGATGACGATGCGCGCACCCAGGGTCAGCGGCAGGATGTCCTCAAACACCGAGAGGTCGAAGGACAGGGTGGTCACCGCCAGCATCACATGATGCTGCTGCACGCCGGGCATGACGCGCAGCCCGGCCAGCAGGCTCTGCACCGCGTGGTGCGGCACCATCACGCCCTTGGGCCGGCCGGTCGAGCCGGAGGTGTAGATCACGTAGGCCACGTTGTCGGACGTGCCCGCCGAAGCTGGCGCCTCGGCGCTCGGCGTGACTTGCGCCGCATTGACGGTGGCGCGGCCGGTGGCCTGCCAGTGCGCCAGCGTGCTGTCGTCGCCCACGATGTGGCGCAGGCCGGCGTCCTCGGCCATGAAGGCCAGGCGCTCGATCGGGAAGGTGGGGTCCAGTGGCACGAAGCCGGCGCCCGACTTCAGGATGCCGTACAGCGCCACGATCATGTGTTCGCTGCGGTCGCAGCACAGGCCCACCAGGTCGCCCGCGCCAGCGCCCAGGGCGCGCAGCTGCGTGGCCACCGCGTTCGCACGCTGCTGCAGTTGGGCGTAGGGCAGCTGCCGGTTGCCGCAACTCAGGGCGATGGCGTCGGGCCGGGCCGCGGCCTGGGCGTCGAAGAGGGATTCGATGCGCGCCCTCGCGTCGTAGTCGACCTTGGCGCCGTTGAAGATGGCCAGCGTGGCCGCTTCCTGCGCGGTCGGGGCAAAGGCCGCAGCGGCGCTGATCGCCGGATCGGCGGCGCAGCGGTCCAGCGCCTCGCAGTACAGGGAGAGCCAGCGCTTGATGGTTTGCGCATCGAACAGGTCGCTGTTGTACTGGCACTCCAGCACTAGGCTGCCGTCGACCTGGACGATGTTGAGGAAGATCTCGGCGTTCTCGTAGAGGCGCGGATTGGAGTGCACCCGCACCTTCAGCTGTTCGTCCGACATCTCGGGGAAGGCGATTCCGGCTTCCACGTTGAACATCACCGGCACCAGCGGCACGCGGCTCGGATCGCGCGCAATCTGCAGGCGCTTCAGCAGGCTGCCGAAGGTCATCTTCGAATGTTCGAAGCCGTCCAGCAGTGCGGTGCTGGCATTGCGCACCAGTGCGCCGGCGTCTTCGTCCATGTCGGCCGCCAGCCGGATCGGCAGCAGGTTGACGCAGTGGCCCACCAGGCCTTCCTGTCCCTCGGCCAGTTGGCCGGCCACCGGAATGCCGAGCGCCAGGTCACTGTGGCCGCCCAAGCGGCTGACGAGGCCGGCGAAAACGCCCAGCAAGGTGCCGAACAGGGTGGCGCCCTGGCTGGAGCCGAAGCGGCGCACCCGCTCCAGCCGCTGCGCGCCGAACACCATGTCCTCGCGGCGCGCGGCAAAGGTGCGCAGCGCGGCGCGGGCGCGGTCGGTCGGCAGGTCGATGGCCGGCACCGAGCGGTCGTACTTGGCGACCCAGTAGGCTTCGTCCTGGGCCCGTTCGCGCAGCGCCTCCGGTTGCGAAAGGGCGAAGGCGTAGTCGGAAAAACCCGGCGCCGGTGGTAGCGCAGAGGCCTGGCCGTCGCGGTAGAGCTGCATCAGCTCGCTGGCGATGACGCCGAAGGACCAGCCGTCGCAGACGATGTGGTGTGCCGTCAGGATCAACTCATGGCTGGCGGGATCGAGCTTCACCAAGGTGGCGCGGATCAGCACGTCGCAATCCAGGTCGAAGTGCTGCGTGACGGCTTGCGCGCGCTGCGCCTGCAGGCCGGCGGCACGCCCATCGGCGTCCAGCGCCGACAGGTCGATCGTTTGCAGCGGCAGCGGCACGTGGGCGGCGACATAGAGCTCGGTACCCTCGGGGCCGATGTTGGAGCGCAGCACCTCGTGCCGGTCGGCCAGTAGCTGCAGTGCACGTTCCAGCGCGGCCAGTTCGAGCGCGCCCTCCATCACCAGGGAGATCGATTCGTTGTAGGCCAGCGAGGCATCCGGCGACAGCCGGTCGGCCAGCCAGATCTCGCGCTGCGCCTCGGTGGTCGGCACGACGCGCTGAACCTCGGTGGCGCCAAAGGGGTCGTAGTCCACGGATTGGGACTCGGGCAACGGTGGCAGGGTCATATCGTTCATGGGTTTGCTCTAGAGGTTGCGCGGTTTTTCAGCGCACCAGCATGTACTTGCCCGGCTGTTGCGGGTTCGGGACGAACCACGCAGCCTTGCCGCTGGCATCGCGGCCCAGGCGCGCGCCGGGCACCGGCGGCTTGGCGCTGTCGAGCACCTCGGCGTCGCTGCGCGCCAGACGCGGCAGGAACTCGGTTTCCTGCAGTTCGGCCACCGATTCCTTGAAGGCCGATTTGATGAGGGCAATGTCCTGCTGCGTGTGCGCGGTGGTCATGAAGCAGGGGAAGTTGTCCAGGATGTGCACGCCGCGGCTGCGCATCATGGCGAACAGCAGATCCTGCAGCGGGTGGTCCTCGAGCCAGCTCACGCGCCACAGCGAGGAGAAGTAGCGAATCTCGATTGGCGCCCCGACCTCGCGACAGAAGGCCGACAGTTCGTCGGCCATCGCCGCGGTGTGCAGGTTCAACTGGGTCTGCAGCTTGTTGTTGTCCTGCTTCAGGTACTCGAGGGCTGCCTTGGACGCGGCGAGCGCGAGCGGATGCCGCACGAAGGTGCCGGCGAAGTAGGTGACGCCCACCGTCGGCACGGAATCGTCGCCGTACTTCCAGGCGCCGCCGTCGAGCGCGTCCATGTAGGCGCGCTTGCCGGCGATCACGCCGACCGGGAAGCCGCCGCCGAGCACCTTGCCGTAGGTGGCGAGATCGGCGCGGATGCCGAACACCGCCTGGGCGCCGCCCAGGTGCGAGCGGAAGCCGGTGATGACCTCGTCGAAGATCAGGCAGGTCTCGGACTTCTCGGTGATGGCCCGCACCTCGCGCAGGAATTCGCGCGGCTGGAAGTCGGGCCGGCGGCTCTGCACCGGCTCGGCCAGCACGGCGGCCAGGTCGTCGGCGTTGGCGCGGATGAACTCCAGCGACTCGGGCGTGCCGTAGTCGAGCACGCGGATGTCGCCGAACATGCCCTGCAGCACGCCCGGCGCGGCCGACATGCCCTTGTGGTTGCGGCCGGCGCGCACCAGCACTTCGTCGAAGGTGCCGTGGTAGGAGCCGGAGAACACCACCACGGTGCTCCGGCCGGTGACGGTGCGGGCAATGCGGATCGCCGCCATCACCGCTTCCGAGCCGGTGTTGCAGAGGGCGGCGCGGTCGAAGCCGGTGAGCTCGCACAGCAGCCGGGTGACGTCGGCGGCCAGCGGATGCTGCGGGCCGATCTCGTAGCCCAGGTCGAGCTGCTTCTTCACCGCCTCGTTGATGAAGTCCGGCGTCCAGCCGAAGAGGTTCATGCCGAAGCCGTTGAGCGTGTCGACGTATTCGTTGCCGTCGATGTCCCACAGGCGAGAGCCCTTGGAGCGCTCGATCACGATCTGGTAGGTGATCTCCTTCGTCGCCGGTCGGAAGCCGTTGACCACGCGCGGGTCGGCCATGTGAGGCCGGTTCTGCTCGGTGAAGGCCTTGCTCTTGCCGGTGCGCTCCACGTAGCGGCGCATGAAGGCGGCCAGACGCGCCTTCTGGCGCTCGGTCGGCTCCTTGCTCTGCGTGTGGATGCGTGCGATCGCGCCGAAGGCTTTCTTGACGTCGTACTTGGGCGTGACGACGGCCTCCTCGGGATCGGGATTGGACGCCGTGGCCGCGGCGGTGGCCATGGGCGTGGTTTGCTCCACCGCCGGCACCGGCAGCACGGGGCTGGCCGGAGCCGTCGGCGCCGCCGACAGCAATGCGAGTTGCTGTTGCATCAGCTGCATCTGCTGCGCGATGACTTGCTGCACCAGGTTGCCATTGCCGGCCATGGGCGGCATCACCGGCAGCGCCATCGCGGCAGCCGCTGGCTGCGCTTGCGCCATCGCGGGCTGCACGGCAGCCACCGGCGCCGCGGCGACCGCAGGGGCTGAGACCGGATCGGGCGGCAGCGTGGCATCGAGGAATTCGGCCAGCGCGTCGAAGCTGCGATAGCTTTCCATCAGCTGCCGGAACGTGAGGTTGACCTTGAAGGTCTTCTTGACCTGCATCGCGGCTTGCGTGAGCGTGAGCGAATCCAGGCCGATCTCGACGAAGGGCGCGGCGCCCTCGACGTCGGCCATGTCGATGCCCGACAGGTTCTCGAACAGTTCGCGCAGGCGCGTGACGAGGTCGGCGCGGCGCGCGGGCGGTGCGAAAGTGGCTGCAGCGGCGGTCATTGTCAACTCCGGAATCGAAGGGGTCGGTGGCACGGATGTGGAAGAAAGCGACGCGAGCGCCGGTGCCGCGGGGGCGACGGCGATGTCGACCCAGAAGCGCTTGCGCTCGAACGGATAGGTGGGCAGGCGCAGGCGGTGCTTGCGCCCGCGTGGGTCCAGCGCGCCGAGGTCGATCTCGACGCCTTGGGTCCAGAGCCGTCCGGCGCCGAGGCGCCAGGCGGCGCTTTCGCCGGCCGGCCGGTCGGCCAGCAGCGCGGCGGCGGCCGCGGGCTGCGCCTTGGTCGCATGCTGGCGCACCAGCATCGCGAGCGTGTTGCGCGGACCGATCTCGATGAAGAGCGGATGCGCGAGTTGGGCCTGCACTTCGCGCACGGCGGGCGAGAAGCGCACCGTCTCGCGCAGGTGGCGGGCCCAGTAGCGCGGGTCGGTGGCCTCGTCGGCAGTCAGCAGCTTGCCGGTGAGCGTGGAGTAGATCGGCACGCCGGGAGCGGCGAGCGGGGTCTCGCGCAACAGGGCCTCGAAGGGCGCGACCGCGGGGTCCATCATCGCGGAGTGGAAGGCGTGCGAAGTCTGCAGCGTCCTGGCGACGATGCCCTTGGCTTCGAGCGCGGCGCGCAGCGCCTCGATGGCATCGCTCGGGCCCGCAGCGACGCAGACGGCGGGGCCGTTGTCCGCCGCCAGGGAGATGTTGTCGGGCAGCAGCGGCAGCAGGTCTGCGGCGGCCATGCGGACCGAGAGCATGGTGCCCGCCGGCAGCGCCTGCATCAGCGCGCCGCGCCGGGCGACCAGCCGCGCCGCGTCGTCGAGCCGCATCACGCCGGCCAGCACCGCGGCAGCGAACTCGCCGACGCTGTGTCCGATCATGGCTGCAGGCTCGACGCCGAGCGCCATCAACTGGCGGGCCAGCGCATATTCGAGCACGAAGGTGGCCGGCTGCGTGACCGAGGTCGGGGTCAGCGCCGCGGCATCGTCGGTGAACATGCGCTCGCGGAGGTCGAAGTCGAGTAGGCCGTCGAAGCAGCGGATGCAGTCGTCGAAGGCGGCGCGGAAGGCCGGGTCTTCGGCATGCAGCGTCCGGCCCATGCCGGCGTACTGGGCGCCCTGGCCTGGGAACATGAAGACCGGCTGCGGCAGCCAGGCGTTGAGCGATGCAGCGGCGCGCAAGGGCGAGTCGGCGTTGCGCAAGGCGGCGATCGCCTCCTCGACCGATTCCGCGGCCACGACGGCGCGGTGGGCAAACTGCTTGCGTCCGACGCGCAGGGTGTGGGCCACGTCGGCCAGCGACGACTCGCAGTGCGCATCGAGATGTTCGGCTAGGCGCGCGGCGGCGACGCCGAGCGCCGCCGGCGAGCGCGCCGACAGCGTGAGCAACTGGGCGCCGGTCGCGGGGTCGGACGGTGCGCGCAGCGGCGCTTCTTCGATCACCACGTGGGCGTTCGTGCCGCCGACACCGAAGGCGCTGACGCCGGCCCGGCGCGGCGCGTCTTCACGTCGCCATGGGCGCAATTGACTGTTGACGCGGAAGGGCGTGGCGTCGAATTCGATGGCCTGGTTTGCCGCCTCGTAGTGCAGGCTGGCCGGAATGGCTTCGAAGTGCATCGCGAGCGCGGCCTTGATCATGCCCGCCGCACCCGCGGCGGTCACCATGTGGCCGACGTTGCTCTTCACCGAGCCGATGGTGCAGAAGCCGGTGTCGCTGGTGTGCGCTGCATAGGCGCGCGTGAGTCCCTCGACCTCGATCGGGTCGCCCATCGGCGTCGCCGTGCCGTGCGTCTCGACATAGGAGATGCTGCGCGGGTCGACGCCGGCCGAGGCCAGCGCGGCCTCGATCACCGCGGCCTGGCCGTCCACGCTCGGCGCCGTGAAGCTGGCCTTGGCGCCGCCGTCGTTGTTGACGGCCGCACCGCGCAGCACGGCATAGATGGTGTCGCCGTCGGCGATCGCGTCGGAGAGCCGCTTGAGCAGCACCACCGCCGCGCCGTCGCTGAAGACGGTGCCCTTGGCGCCGGCGTCGAAGCTGCGGGTATGGCCGTCGGGCGACAGCATCGATCCCTCGTTGTAGAGATAGCCGCTGCGCGGCGGGCAGGTGACCGAGGCGCCACCGGCGAGCGCCATGCGGCACTGGCCGGTGCGCAGCGCGAAGAAGGCTTGCGCGATGGCCACCAGCGAGGTCGAGCAGGCGGTGTGCACGCTGACCGCGGGGCCGGTCAGGTTCAGCCGGTTCGCCACGCGCGTGGTGATGTAGTCCTTCTCGTTGGCCAGCATCACCTGGAACTCGCCCACCATCTCGATTAGTTCGGGCCGGGTCGCGACATGGCGCTGGAAGTAGCTCGCGTTGTACATGCCGCCGAAGACGCCGACCGGGCCGGGTGCCTGGTCGGGCACGTAGCCGCCGCGCTCGAGGCATTCCCAACAGATCTCGAGGAATACGCGCTGCTGCGGGTCCATCAGCTCGGCTTCCTTCGGGTTGATGCCGAAGAAGGCGGCGTCGAACTGCTCGATGTCGTCGATGACGCCGCGTGCGCGCACGTAGAGCGGGTCGGCGCGCAGGGCGGCGCTGACGCCGGCGTCCAGCGTGGCGTCGTCGAAGAAGCTGATCGACTCGCGACCGGCCATCAGGTTGTCCCAGAACTGCTCGACGTCGGCGGCGCCCGGGAAGCGGCCGGCCATGGCGACCAGCGCCACGGGCTCCGCATCGCCTGGGGCCGCCGGCCTCGCGGCTGCGGCGCGCCGGGCCGCTGCAGCAGGCGCATCGTCCTGCAGGCTGGCGGCCAGCGCGGCGGGCGTCGGCTGGCGGAAGAAGAGGTTGGCCGACAGGCGGCGCTGGCTGCCTTGCTGGAGCTCGCGCAGCACCTTGAGCACCAGCAGCGAATCGCCGCCGAGATCGAAGAAGTTGTCGCTGCGGCCCACCGGCTCGATCTGGAGGGCGCGCGCGAAGGCCGTGCAGACGCGGCGTTCCGCATCGTTGCGCGGTTCTTCGAAGGTCTGGGCGAGCGCGGGCCGCTGCCGCGCGGGCTCCGGCAGCGCCCGGCGGTCGAGCTTGCCGTTGGTCGTCACCGGCAGTTGGGCCAGCCAGACCTGCGCCGCCGGCAGCATGGGCTCGGGCAGGCGGTCGGCCAGGTGCGTGCGCAGCGCCGTCCACGGAATCTCCGGGCCCCGCGCCACCAGGTAGGCAACCAGTCGCAGGTGCTCTGCAGCGTCCTTGCGCGGCACCACCGCGCATGACTTGATGCCGGGATGCGCGAGCAGCGCCGCTTCGATCTCACCGGTCTCGATGCGGTGGCCACGGATCTTCACCTGGCCGTCGATGCGGCCGAGGTACTCGATGCTGCCGTCGGCCAGCCAGCGCGCCTGGTCGCCGGTGCGGTAGAGGCGTTCACCGGGGGCGCCGAAGGGATCGTCGACGAAGCGTTCGGCGTTCAGGTCGGGGCGCCGCAGGTAGCCGCGCGCCAGTCCGCGGCCGCCGATGCACAGCTCGCCGACGAGGCCGGCGGGCAGCATCGCCATCGAGGGACTCAGAACGCGCAGCGTGGTGTCGTTGATCGGGCGGCCGATGGGCACCGAACGGGCGTCGGCCGGTAGGTCGTGCGGGATGCGGTGGGTCGCCGCGAAGGTGGTGCACTCGGTCGGGCCGTAGCCGTTGATCAGCGCCAGAGAAGGCATCGCCGCCAGCGCGCGCCGCACGTGCGGCACCGACAGCGCCTCGCCGCCGATCAGCAACTGGCGCAGGCCGGCGAGTTGTGCCGGCTCGTCGTCGACCACGGCGTTGAAGAGGGCGGCCGTGAGCCAAGCGGTCTGTACCGCGTGCTGCGCGATCGTGCGCGCGAGTCCGGCGCCGGTGGGCACCTGCTCGTCGTGCACCACGCAAACGCCGCCGTTCAGCAGGGGACCCCAGATTTCCAGCGTCGATGCGTCGAAGCCGAGCGGCGCTGCATGCAGCATCGCTTCGCAGGCCAGCAGTTCGACGTAGTGGGCATCGACCACGAGACGCAGGATGGCGCGATGGCAGATCTCGATGCCCTTGGGGGTGCCGGTCGAGCCCGAGGTGTACATCACGTAGGCCACGGATTCACCCTCGGCCGCGACGCTCGCCAACGGGGGCAGCGAAGTCTCGCCGGCCGCTTCTTCGTCGATGCAGAGCAGCGGCCGGTCGCTCGGGACCAGCGCCTTGTAGACGGCCTGGGTCAGGACTAGGCGGACGTCGGCGTCGGAGAACATGAACGCGATTCGTTCGGCCGGGAAGTCGGGCTGCACCGGCACGTAGGCGGCACCGGCCTTCAGGATGCCGAGCAGCACGACCACCGCGGCGCTCGATCGATCGAGCAGCACGCCGACGGTGTCGCCGGCCCGAACCCCCCGCGCCTGCAGGCGGCGGGCGAAGAGTTCGGCACGATCCGCCAACTCGCGGTAGCGCAGGACACCGTCTTCGCCGACCAGCGCGACCGCGTCGCCGTGCGCCGCGACCTGGCGGTCGAACATCGCATGCACGGTCAGCGTGGCGTCATAGGGGGAGGGCGCCGTGTTCCAGGCGTGGAGCTGTTGCTGCCGGTCGAGGGCGGGCAGGGTGCGGATCTCGTGCAGGCTGGCCGACGGCCGGTCGAGCAGGTCGGCGGCGGTGTCGGCGATGGCCACGAGAACGGCCCGTTCGCCCTCTGGGTCCATCAGGGACGCTGCGCCGGTCAGGCGCAGCACGGCGCGCTGGTCGTCGATGGCCTGGAAGTCCGGTTGCAGCGAAGCTGCGTCATCCGGATCGAGGCGTTCGCGCCGGGTCCGGTCGATCACCGACAGCCATTGTTGCGCGCGGAGGTCGTCGCCGTCGCCCGCGGAAGTGCCCAACCAGCGGGAGCGAAGCAGCGCCCATGCTGCAGCGAAGAGCGTGTCCGGCAGGAAACCGGCAGTGCGGCTCTGCTCTGCCCATCGCGCGGCGAGGGCGGCGGGAATGTCGAGGCTGGCCGCCGGGAGGGCCGGGCCTTGCGGGTCGGGGCGGGGGACGAAAAGGTCGGCGAGCGACAGCGGCGGCTCGGCCGAGAGCCGGGAAGTGGGTTGAGGTCCTGGGGCCATGAACGGGTGCCTCCGCTGAGAAAAAACGCGATGCCTTCAAGAAATCGTTGTTGTGTGAAAGCCCGCAAACATGTATCCGACCAAGTTAGTAGTCACAAAGCATTCAAACCGACCTAGAGCCTATGTTGCCCTCTGAGCGCCTATCACACCACCTGACGAAAGCCATGTCGGCCAGCCTATGTCGTTTGGAGGTCCTGCAACATTCGATGCATTTGGTTTCCACTAATGCATTGACGAAGCCATCGCCCGGTGACGATTCTGACCTCCTTTTTACAAATTGAATACAAATGTCGTAATGGAATCGCCAAGCTGATCCCGGGAACTCATAGGAAAGTTCTATTTGCTCACGCTGCGTTCAGGCCGTGGCTTCGTCGAGCGATCCTGCGTCTAGATGGCCGATGTCGCCCCAGCCGACCAGCGTGAAGCCCTGCGGCGTCCAGAGCAGGCGATTGATGGCGGCGTTTCCCAAGTGCCAGGTGCGCGGCGCCTGCAGTTCCTGGCCGGTGGCCGCGCGGTAGAGCACGTCCATCACGCCGCCATGGGCGACCAGGACCACCAGTTCGCCCGGATGCAAGGCCGCCAGCCGGGATGCCGTGCACGTGACTCGATCCCTGAAAGTGAGCAGTGACTCGCCCCCTTCCGGTGCAAATTCGGGATCCCGCGTGCGCCAGAGCCGGGCCTGGGCCGGCAGGCTGGCGTCGATGTCGGCGAAGGTGCGGCCTTCGAACCGACCGAAGGAGCGCTCGCGCAGGCCGGGTTCGGCGGCCACCTCGATGTCGCGCGCGCGGGCGATCGCTTGCGCGGTCTGCCAGGCGCGCGACAGGTCGCTGGCGTAGATCGCTCCGATCTGTTCGTCCTCGAGCGCCCGGGCGACTCGGCCCGCCTGCCAGAGCCCGGTGTCGTTGAGCCCGATGTCGAGCTGGCCCTGGACGCGGGCGTCGACGTTCCAGGCGGTTTCGCCATGGCGTACGGCGATGACTCGGGTGGCCTCCATCTCGACCGATTCTAGGGATAAACCCTTCAGTTCTGCCGGGTGGCGCGCGGCAGCTCGATGTCGACCCGGCGGATGCCTTGCGGGGGATTCGGAAAGCCCTGCAGCGCTGCCTGGAACATCACCGGCAGGATGCGTGCGCTGTTGTTGTACGGTCCGTCGTTGCGGGCATGCGTTTCGTAGACCACGCGGTTGGAAGGCAGCTCGCGCAGCACGATGCTGACCTCGCGCACGAACCAGGGGGTGGGCGGCGGCCCGAACGCCGGTCCGTACCAGCCTGCGCCGTACCAGCCGGCGCCATACCAGCCGCCGGGCCCCCAGCCCGGTCCCGGCCCCCAGCGGCCGTAGCCCCATCCCGGCCAAGGCCCCCCGACCAGCCAGGGGTCGGCCCAGGGCGAGAGCTCGGCGGTCACGCGGGCGCCGATCAGTGCGCTCAACTGCGGAGCGCTGTCGTCGTGCCGCAGGCCCACGCCGTCGAGTGCCGAACCGGCCATCGCCTCCAGTTGCTGTTGCGCCGCCTCGTCGGCTTGCTGCGAAGGCAGGCGCTCGAAGCGGTAGGTCGCGCCCGCGGGCACGCCGGCCATGCTGGAAAAGCTCCTCACATCGCTGTCGACCACCCAGCTCGTGGCGCAGCCGGCGAGGCCAATGGCCACCAGCAGCAACGCGAGCGCGCTCTTCATGTCAGACCTGCACGATGCGAAGCGCCGAGGGCGCCGGGAATTCCGGGGCGTCGAAAGCCTTGTCCCCCTCTTCGTCGGCCACCCCGGTCGCCTGCAGCCCCTTGAAGTCGAAGGCCTTGGCGTCGAGCAGGTGGGAGGGAACGATGTTCTGCATGGCGTTGAACATGTTTTCGATCCGGCCCGGGAACCTGCGTTCCCAGTCGCGCAGCATCTCGCCGACCTGCTTGCGCTGCAGGTTCTCCTGGCTGCCGCACAGGGTGCACGGGATGATCGGGAACTCGCGGTGCTGCGCCCAGCGGACCAGGTCCTTCTCGCCCACGTAGGCCAGCGGCCGGATCACGATGTGCCGGCCGTCGTCGCTCACGAGTTTCGGCGGCATCGACTTCAGCTTGGCGGCGAAGAACATGTTCAGGAAGAAGGTCTGCAGCATGTCGTCGCGGTGGTGGCCCAGCGCGACCTTCGTGGCGCCCAGTTCGTCGGCCACGCGGTACAGGATGCCGCGGCGCAACCGGCTGCAGAGGCCRCAGGTGGTCTTGCCTTCAGGGATCACGCGCTTGACGATCGAGTAGGTGTCCTGCTCCTCGATATGGAAGGGCACGCCCAGGGCCGTCAGGTAGCCCGGCAGCACGTCTTCGGGGAAGCCCGGCTGCTTCTGGTCGAGGTTGACCGCCACGATGTCGAAGTGGATCGGCGCCCGGGCCCGCAGCTTGAGCAGGATGTCGAGCAGCCCGTAGCTGTCCTTGCCGCCCGAGACGCAGACCATGACCTTGTCGCCTTCCTCGATCATGTTGTAGTTGACGATCGCGCGGCCGACCTCGCGGCACAGCCGTTTCTCGAGCTTGTGGGTCTCGCGCTCGATCTTGAGATTGCTGGGGGACGCTGGCTCGTCAATCCATACGGCGCTCATTCACTTGCTCCTGAAAACTTCGACACCGACCGCATCGCAGTCGGGATACACATCGGGCTTGGCGGTCGACACCCGCGCGGCCTGCACCTTCGGATGCGCCAGCACCTGCGTCAGGATGTCGTCGCAGAGCGTTTCCTGCAAGTGGATGTGGCCCTTGCTCAGGCGCGTGGCGACGGTCCGCCGGATGAAGTCGTAGTCGACCACCTCGTCGAGTTCGTCGGACTTCGGTGTCGAGACGTCGAGCGGCACGTAGAGGTCGACGTTGATGATCACGCGCTGCTCGGCGCGCTTCTCGAATTCGTGCACGCCGATGTTGATCCAGACCTCGTAGTCGCGCAGGAAGACGCGTCGGCACGAGAGCAAGAGGGGGTCGAGGGCAGCGGTGGTCATGGAGAAGAGGCTTTCAGCAGGTCGTCGACGACGAACATGACGTCGCGCGCGAGCGGCACCAGGTGCTGGCCGTTGTCGACGCAAAGGGTGGTTCCGGTCACGCTGGGCGTGCCGGCCAGGAAGACGCAGGTTCGCGCGACATCGGCCGGATCGATGGCGCGGCGCAGCAGGTTGGCCTGCGAGGCCCGGGCGAAGTTGGCTTCGGTCTGCGGGCCGCTCGGGTAGAGGATGCCCGGCGCCACGCCGCAGACCCGCAGCGCCGGCGCCAGCGACTGCGCCTGCAGCGCCACGGCGCGCTCCAGCGCCAGCTTGGACACGGTGTAGGAGAAGTAGTCGGGGTTCAGGTTGTAGACCTTCTGGTCCAGCACATGGATCGCCGAGCGGTCGATGCCGTCGCCGGGCATGGCGCGCTTCGCCAGCAGCCGGGCGAAGGACAGCGGCGCGATCAGGTTCACGCCGAGCTGGCGCAGGGCGGCGTCGGCGTCGAAGTCGAGCCCGGTGTCGGGTTCGAAGGCCGAGGCATTGTTGACGATGCAAGACAGCGGCCCTTCGAGCGAGGCCTGGTCGACCAGCGCGATCCGGCCCGGCTCGCTGCCGATGTCGGCCTCGATCGCGCTGGCCTCGTGGCCTTCGTCGCGCAGGCGCGCGCACAATGCCAGCGCCTGCGCCCGTGAGGCGCGGTACTGGCAGCACACCCGCCAGCCCGCGCGCGCGAACCCCTCGCAGACTGCGGCGCCCAGTCGTTGGCCGCCGCCGGTCACGAGCACGCCTCGGCGTTGGGTCGATTCAGCCATCCTGATAGATTCCTCTTATTTATGAACCTGGAGCAGGGCGCCGAACGCGCCACCCCGTTGATCAAGATTATCGATGCCGCGCTGCAGAGAGCCGGCGGCTGGCTGCCATTCGACCGCTTCATGGCCCTGGCCTTGTACGCGCCGGGGCTCGGCTACTACGCGAGCGCGAGCCGAAAGTTCGGCCGGATGCCGGCCTCGGGCAGCGATTTCGTGACCGCGCCGGAACTGACGCCGCTGTTCGGCCGCACCCTGGCGGTGCAGCTGGCCGAGGCGCTCGAAAAGACCGCGACGCGGGAGGTCTGGGAGTTCGGCGCCGGCACCGGAGCGCTCGCGCTGCAACTGCTCGATGCGCTCGGCGACCGGGTCGAGCGCTATCGCATCGTCGACCTGTCCGGCACGCTGCGTGAGCGCCAGCAGCAGACGCTCGCGCAGCACGCCGGCAAGGTCGAATGGCTGGCCGAACTGCCAACGGAAATGCGCGGCGTGGTGGTCGGCAACGAAGTGCTCGATGCCATGCCGGTGCAACTGCTGGTGCGCAAGGGCGGCCAGTGGCACGAACGTGGCGTGGTCCGCCAGGACCAGGGCTTCGCCTGGAACGACCGGCCCACCGCGCTGCGGCCGCCGCTCGAGATCGAAGGCGCGCACGACTACCTGACCGAGATCCATCCCCAGGCCGAGGCCTTCGTAGCGACGCTGGCCGACCGCCTGAAACAGGGCGCCGCCTTCTTCATCGACTACGGCTTCCCCGAGGCCGAGTACTACCACCCGCAGCGCCACATGGGCACCGTGATGTGCCACCGCGCCCACCAGGCCGACGGCGATCCGCTGGCCGACGTCGGCGCCAAGGACATCACGGCCCACGTCAACTTCACCGGGGTGGCGCTGGCCGGACAGGAGGCCGGCCTCGAGGTGCTCGGCTATTGCAGCCAGGCCAGGTTCCTGCTCAATGCCGGCATCCTGCCGATGATGGAGGCGGCTTCGCTGGCCGAGCGCGCGATGGCGGCGCGGCTGATCCACGAGCACGAGATGGGCGAGTTGTTCAAGGTGGCCGGCTTCGCCGTGGGGGAGCCGTGGCAGGCGGTCGGATTCGCCGAAGGCGACCGCAGCCACACCCTCTGACGGCGATCGCAGCGCGGGAGCTGGGTTCTAATCCACCCATGAGTTCCACCTTCACTCCGGCCGACGACCTGCGCGTCGCCCACGCACTGGCCGATGCGGCGGCCTCGCACTCGCTGCGCCTGTTCCGCACCCCGCTGGACGTCATCTCGAAGGCCGATGAAAGCCCGGTGACCCAGGCCGACCGCGCGGCCGAGACCGCGATGCGCGAGATCCTCGGCGCCGAGCGCGCGGCCGACGGCATCTTCGGCGAGGAACATGGCCTGGATCGCGTCGACGCCGAGCGGGTCTGGGTGCTCGACCCGATCGACGGCACGCGCAGCTTCATCACCGGCTCGCCGCTCTGGGGCACGCTGATCGCGCTGCTGAGCGGCGGCAAGATCGAGCTCGGCATGGTCGACATGCCGGTGCTCCGCGAGCGCTGGATCGGGCAGGCCGGCCAGGGTGCCCAGCGCAACGGCGAGGCGGTTCGCGCCAGCCGCTGCAGCGCCGTCGCCGAGGCCCGGATCGTGACCACCTCGCCCGACATCTTCAATCCCGCCGACTGGCAGGCCTTCGACCGCCTGAGCCGGCGCTGCGCGATGCGCCGCTTCGGCGGCGACTGCTACGGCTACGCTCAGCTGGCGGGCGGCACCATCGACCTGGTGGTCGAGACCGGCCTGCAGCCCTACGACTACCTCGGCCCGACCGGGCTGATCGAGGCGGCCGGCGGCATCGTCACCGACTGGGAGGGCCGGCCGCTCGGCCTGCAGTCGGACGGCCGCGTGGTCGCCGCCGCCACGCGCGACCTTCACCGACAGGCGCTGGACCTGCTCGCGGTCTAAACTGTTGCCATGATTCGCTGGCTGATCGTCGTCGTCCTCGCGCTGGTTCTGATGAGCGGGCTCACGGCTTGGCTGCGGCGCTTCGGCTTCGGGCGGCTGCCCGGCGATTTCGAGTTCCGTGCCTTCGGTCGCAACTGGCAGTTGCCGATCGCGAGCACGGTGTTGCTGAGCATGATCGCGGCCCTGGTCGCACGATGGATCTGATTCGATGAGAGCCTGTGTCGATCTCGGTGGCACCAAGGTCGCCGTGAGCCTGTCGGCCGACAGCGTGTCGCCCCTTCTCGGCCGCCGCAGCGAGCCTACCGCCAAGACCGGCGACAACGACGCCGTCGCGGTGCAGATCATCCGGCTGATCGAGGAAGTCTGCGCGGAGCAGCGCATCGGCGCCGCGAGCGTGGACTGCGTCGGCGTCTCGACCGCCGGCCCCTTCGAACTGCGCGACGGCGTGGTCGAACTCGCGACCCCGAACATCTGCGGCGGCATCGCCGGCCCCGCGCGTGGACTGCCCAACCAGTGGATGACCGCGCTGCTCGAAGCACCGCTGCGCCAGAGTTTCGGCCGCGTGCGGGTCGAGAACGATGCAGTTGCCGCGCTGGAGGCCGAACGCCGCTGGGGTGCGCTGCAAGGCGTCGATCATTGCGCCTACGTCACCTGGAGCACCGGCGTCGGCGTCGGCCTGTGCGTCGATGGCCGCGTGCTGCACGGCAAGAACGGCAACGCGGGCCATGCGGGCCACAGCTTCGTTTCCGACGACGACAACAGCGCGCTGTGCGGCTGCGGCAACCACGGCGACGTGGAGGCACTCGCAGCAGGCAACGGCATCGCGCGGCGCTTTGGCGAGCCCGCGGCCGACCTGTTCGCCGCCGCCGCGCGCGGCGAGCCGCAGGCTTTGGTGACCACCGACGCGCTGTGCCGGATCATGGGGCGCATGCTCTACAACCTGATCGCCACGCTGGATCTGCAGCGCATCAGCCTGGGTGGAAGCGTGTTCTGGAACAACCGCGACTTCTTGCTGCCGCGCCTGCAAGCGCAGGTCGATGGCAAGCTCGCGGCGTTGACGCGCGGCGCGTTGCTCGTGCCCGCCGGACTCGGCGACAGGGTGGGGGACTACGGGGCGCTGGCCTTGGTTGACTGATCGGGATTCTCCATATGAAGCTTGGCAGGATCGTTCTCGGGGCCTTCGTCGTCGCCGCCATCGCTGCCACGGCAGGCTGGTCCAACCTGGACAAGGAAACGCGCGGGCTGCTCGCCACGCTGCCGACCGACCGCGACGTACTGTTCTGGAGCCAGCCGCAGCGCGATGCGGCATTCCGGGCGCTCGACAGGTTGCCGGTGCTGGCCAAGGCACGCGTCGTCGCTGCCGGCAGCAAGCCTTCGCCCTTGCCGCCGGGCCCGCCGCTGGCGCTGCCGCTGGACGTCGACGCCTACATGGCGCAGCAACGGAGTTCCGCGCTCGTGATCCTGCACGATGGCAAGCTGCGCCTGGAGCGCTACGGCCTGGGCTTCGACCGCGACGGGCGCTGGACCAGCTTCTCGGTGGCGAAGTCGATCACGTCTACGCTGCTCGGCGCCGCCGTCCGTGACGGCCAGATCCGCAGCCTCGACGACAAGGTCAGCGACTACATCCAGGAGATGAAAGGCTCGGCCTATGACGAAGTCAGCATCCGCCAATTGCTGACCATGACCTCCGGCGTGCGCTGGAACGAGGATTACGCCGATCCGAATTCGGACGTGGCGCGCTTCAACAACCACAAGCCAGAAGAAGGCGTCGATGCGCTGGTGAGCTACCTTCGCAAGTTGCCGCGTGCGGCGCCGGCCGGCACCCGCTGGAACTACAGCACCGGCGAAACCAATCTGGTGGGCGTGCTGGTGGCGCGGGCCACGGGCAAGCCACTGGCGAGCTACCTGTCGGAGAAGATCTGGGTGCCGGCCGGCATGGAACAGCAGGCCACATGGATCCTGAGCCGCACTGGGCAAGAGATCAGCGGCTGCTGCATCCAAGCGGCCACGCGCGACTTCGCGCGCTTCGGGCAGTTCATCCTCGATGGTGCGCGTGCCGGTGGTCAACCGATCGTGCCGTCCGACTGGCTGGCCCAGGCCACCGCACGGCAGGCGGATATCGGGCGACCGAGCCGTGGCTACGGCTTCCAGTGGTGGACCTACGACGACGGCAGCTTCGCCGCGCGCGGCATCTTCGGCCAGGGCATCTTCATCGATCCGAGGCGCAGGCTGGTGATCGCCTCCAATGGCAACTGGGCCGGCGGGGCCACGGCCCGCGCCGAGATGACGGCGCGGGAGGACTTCTACAAGGCGGTGCAGAAGGCGGTCGACGGCGAGGCGGCCGGGAAAGCAGGCGGCTGATCGATCCCGCCCATCAGGCGGCCATCCGTGGCATCGCGCTGCATTCGTCCACGATCTCGCCGAGCCTGCGCAAGCCCGCCGTGATGGTGTCGTCGTAGGGCCAGCCGCAATTGATGCGCAGGTAGTGATCGAAGCGCGACGAGTTGGAGAACAGCGTGCCGGGCGCGATCAGGATGCGCTCGCGCAGCGCGGCGTCGAAGACCGTCATCGATGGCAAGCGATCGGGCAGTTCCACCCACACCTGCAATCCGCCGGGCGGGTAGTTCAGCCGCGTGCCGGCGGGAAAGTGCGCGGCGATCGCGTCGACCGTCTGCTCGCGCTGCTGCCGGAGCCGTTCGCGCAGGCGGCGCAGATGCCGGTCGTATGCGCCGGTGTTCATGTATTCGCCGGTCGCCCATTGCGAGAGCTCCTCGTTGCTGCGCGTCTGCGTGTACTTGAGCATCTCCACACGGCTGTGCCAGCGGCCGGCCGAGATCCAGCCGAGCCGCATGCCCGGTGCGAGGATCTTGTGCAGCGAGGCGCAATGGATCACGTTGCCCGTGCGGTCCCATGACTTGATCGCGCGCGGCGGCGTGTCGGCGTCCAGCAGTTCGCTGTAGGTGTCGTCCTCGATCAGCACCACGCCGTGCCGATCGCACAGCGCGACCAGTCGCTCCTTGTGCGCGTCTGGCATCACGCTGCCGAGCGGATTCTGCAGATGCGGCACGACAACGACGGCCTTGATGTGGCCGTAGGCATCGAGCGCCATCTCCAGCGCCTCGACCGACAGGCCGGTCTGCGGGCTCGTCGGAATCTCCAGCGCCCGCATGCCGAGGCTTTCGAGCACTTGCAGCAGCCCGTAGAAGGTCGGCGACTCGACCGCCACCGTGTCGCCGGGCTGGGCGACCGCGCGCAGCGCGAGGTTGAGCGCCTCGATGCAGCCGTTGGTGGTCAGAACTTCATCAGGCGACAAGGTCATGCCCACGCGCAGGCCGCGCCGCGCGGCGGCTTCGCGCAACGGCGTGCGGCTGCGCGAGGGTGCGGCCGTGGTGAGCAGCGCGGGCCGCTGCCGCAGCAGCCGCATCATGATCGCCCGCAGCGCCTGCCCTGGGTAGAGCTCCGGCGCCCCGCGCGCGGTCGAGAAGTCGATCCGCACCTCGCCCTGCCGTCGCCGTGCGACGAAATCCGACACCTTCGAATGGATGCCGACGTACTGTGCCGGATCGGGCGCCACGCCGGTCGCGGGCTCGTCCATGGTGGCGATCGTAAGCCGGCGCGGGCGCTTCACGAAATAGCCCGATCGCTCGCGCGCGTCGACCCAGCCTTCGCCTTCCATCGTGCGGCACAGTTGCAGCGCGGTCGACAGGCTGATGCCGTGCAGGCGCATCAGGCTGCGCAGCGAGGGCAGCTTGTCGCCCGGCTTCAGCGAACCGGCGCGGATCGCGTCCAGGTAGTGGCCGGCCAGTTGGCGATAGAGCGGTGGCGGTTCCATGCGGTCGATGCTCGCGCGGGCGGATCGGCGAAAACAGATGCAGATTTGCGAGAAATGGACCATAACAGATGGGTTCTCGAGAGCGCTGTTGCGCCTTGAAAAGCCGTCTTCTGTGCCTGTTGTCGAGGCAGCCTGCTGCCTACGATGAAGACATTGCAACACTTCGACAGGGCACCTGCAATGACCACCGAGCTTCCCGAATCCACCTGTCTGCAGCCCGGAGAGACGCTGCGCATGGCCGTCGATGCCGGCTTCGTGCTGAGGGTCGCGCAAGGCTGCGTCGATCTGAGCGCGCCGCCGTCCTGGCTGAGCG
>NZ_JBFUIU010000046.1:0-24859 GCF_056401695.1 Variovorax sp. P4_D9 | reverse complement strand
GACCTGCACAAGTACCCGCACGAATTCTCCGGCGGCCAGCGCCAGCGCATCGCGATCGCGCGCGCCCTGATCACGCGGCCGAAGCTGATCGTCGCCGACGAACCGGTCAGCGCGCTCGACGTCTCGGTGCAGGCCCAGGTGCTCAACCTGATGCAAGACCTGCAGCAGCAGTTCGGCATCAGCTACCTGCTGATCAGCCACGACCTGGCCGTGGTGAACCACCTGTGCGATGAGGTCTGCGTGCTGCACCGCGGCATCGTGGTCGAGCGCGGGGCGCCGCAGCGGCTCTTCGCGCATGCGAAGCATCCGTACACCCAGGCCCTGCTGGCCGCCGTGCCGCGCGCCGAACCGCTCGCATCCGCATGAGCAAGTGCTTGCGGCGCAGGCGCCCGTTCGCGATGATGTAACGTTGTATTTCCCATCCGCCTTTCCCTGGAGCCCTGAACCATGTTGAATCGCCGCACCCTCCTGACCACCGCCGCACTCGCCACCGTGCCGCTCGCGCTGCCGCAAGCCGCGCTGGCGCAGGGCCGCAAGGACTCGATGGTGATCGGCATGACGCTCGAGCCGCCGGGCCTGGACCCGACCGCCGGCGCCGCCGCCGCGATCGCCGAGATCGTCCAGTACAACATCCTCGAGACCCTGACCAAGATCAATGCCGACGGCAGCGTCTCGCCGCTCTTGGCCGAGAGCTGGGAGATCTCGCCCGATCTGCGCACCTACACCTTCAAGCTGCGCCGCGGCGTCAAGTTCCAGAACGGCGAGCCCTTCAATGCGCAGGCGGTCAAGTTCTCCTTCGACCGCGCCGGCGGCGAGAAGAGCACCAACAAGGACAAGCGCACCTTCGCCAACATCAGCACCCAGGTGATCGACGACTACACGGTGGTGATCATCAACAAGGAGATCGACCCCGACCTGCCCTTCGTGCTGGGCCAGGCGACGGCCGTCATCGTCGAGCCGAAGAGCGCCGACAGCAACGCCACCAAGCCGGTCGGAACCGGCCCCTACAAGCTCGACAGCTGGAACAAGGGCAGCTCGCTGGTGCTGAGCAAGTGGGACGGCTTCCGCAACCCGGGCGCCGCGAAGCTCAACAAGGTCACCTTCCGCTTCATCTCCGACCCGGCGGCCCAGGCCGCCTCGCTGCTGGCCGGCGACGTCGACGCCTTCCCGCGCATCGCCACGCGCGTGGTGCCGCAGTTCAAGAACAACCCGCAGTTCCAGGTGATCCTGGGCGGCTCGCGGGCCAAGACCATCCTGGCAATCAACAACAAGCGCAAGCCGCTCGACGACGTTCGCGTGCGGCGCGCGATCGCGATGGCGATCGACCGCAAGGCGGTGATCGAGGGTGYGGCCGACGGTTTCGGCGTGCCGATCGGCAGCCACTACGTGCCGGGGGCCGCGGGCTATGTCGACACCACTGGCGTCAATCCCTTCAACATCGAGAAGGCCAAGCAGTTGCTGGCCGAGGCCGGCGTGAAGACGCCGCTGGAGCTCACGATGACCCTGCCGCCGCCGCCGTATGCGCGCCAGGGGGGCGAGGTGATCGTGGCGCAGCTGGCCAAGATCGGCATCAACGTGAAGATCCAGAACGTCGAATGGGCCCAGTGGCTGAGCGGCACTTACGGCAACAAGGACTACGACCTCAGCATCGTTTCGCACGTCGAGCCCTTCGACCTCGGCAACTATGCAAAGGCGGACTACTACTGGGGCTACCAGTCGAAGGAATTCAACGCGCTGTTCGACAAGATCAAGGCCACCGGCAACACGGCCGAGCRCAACAAGCTGCTGGGTGATGCGCAGCGCCTGCTGGCCAACGACGCGGCCAACGCCTTCCTGTTCCAGCCGCAGTTCCCGGTCATCGCGAAGAAGGGCGTCAAGGGCCTCTGGAAGGAGATGCCGATCTTCGCCAACGACCTGTCGGCGCTGTCCTGGTCGTGAGCGGCGCACTGCACGAACTGTCGGCTCGGGAGCTGATCGCCGGCTACCGCGGGAAGCGCCTCTCGCCGGTCGAGGTGACGCAGTCGGTGCTCGCGCACATCGAGCGCTGGGAACCGCAGCTGCAGGCCACCTGGCTGCTGCGCCCCGAGGCCGCGCTCGAACAGGCCCGCGCGGCCGAGTCGCGCTGGGCCCGGGGCGAGCCGCAGGGGCCGCTCGACGGCATCCCGACCACGATCAAGGAAAACATCGCGACCCGGGGCGACCCGATGCCGGCCGGCACCGCGGCGACCGAGCTGCGGCCGGCCGCCTCCGATGCGCCGCCCGCGGCGCGGCTGAAGGAAGCCGGCGCGGTGATCCTGGCCAAGACCACCATGCCCGACTACGGCATGTTGTCCTCGGGCCTCTCGAGCTTCCATGCGCTGGCGCGCAATCCGTGGGATCTCTCGCGGACGCCGGGCGGATCGAGTGCGGGCGCCGGCGCGGCAGCGGCGGCGGGCTATGGCCCGCTGCATATCGGCACCGACATCGGCGGCTCGCTGCGGCTGCCGGCGTCCTGGTGCGGCATCTTCACGCTCAAGCCGAGCCTGGGCCGGATCCCGATCGATCCGCCCTACATGGGCCGCGCCGCCGGACCGATGACGCGCACTGTTGGCGATGCGGCGCTGATGATGCAGCCCTTGTCCCTCGCCGATGCCCGCGACAGCATGAGCCTGCCGCCGCAGGACATCGATTGGCCCGGCTTCGACGTCGGCGCCGAGCACCTGCGCGGCCTGCGCATCGGCTTGCTGCTCGACACCGGCTGCGGCCTCGCGGTCGAGCCCGAGATCCGCGCCGCGGTCGAGCGTGCGGCGCATCTCTTCGAGCGCGCGGGCGCAATCGTCGAGCCGATGCAGCCCTTCATGTCGCAGGCGATGCTAGACGGCATGGACCACCTGTGGCGCATGCGCTCGCTGGTCGACATGAATGCGCTGCGTCCCGAGCAGCGCGCCAAGGTGCTGCCCTACATCCGCCAGTGGGCCGAGAGCGCCGAGGGCTTCAGTGGCGAGCATGTGTTCCGCGCCTTGAGCCAGTTCCATGCGACGCGCGTGGCGACCGTAGCGGCCTGCGCCAGGTACGACTACGTGATCTCGCCGACCGCGCCGAACCTGCCCGCCGCAGCCGAGGCGCCCTCGCCCACCAATGACCCGCTGCGGCCGCTGGAGCACATCGGCTTCACGGTGCCCTTCAACATGTCGGAGCAGCCAGCGGCCTCGATCAACTGCGGCTACAGCGCCGGCGGTCTGCCGATCGGCCTGCAGATCGCGGGGCAGCGCTTCGACGACCTGGGCGTGCTCCGCGTGTCGCGCGCCTTCGAGCTGATCCGCGATCCGCAGCGGCCCTGGCCCGAACCGCCGCGCGGCTGATCGATCGAGCGGAGCAGGCACAGCCATGCACTTCACTGACAGCCTGGGCAATCCGGTCACGGTCGACGACGCCGCGAGCCTGCAGGCAATCAACGCCTTCGTTGAGGGCTTCATCTCCTGCGAGGCCCGCGTGGTCGACGCGCTGGCGGCCGCCGACGACGAAAGCCCGATCGTGCAGGCCTACTGCGCCACGCTGCACCTGTTCGCCGAATCGAAGGATGCCGCGGCCAACGCGCGCCCCTTCCTCGAACGCGCACAGACCGGCGCGCCGCGCACCACGCCGCGCGAGCAGCGCTACATCGAGGCCGTCGCAGCCTGGGCCGCCGGCGACATCGCGCGCGCGATCGCGCTGCATCAAGAGCAGGCGAAGGAGCACCCGCGCGACCTGGCCTCGCTCAAGCTCGGCCAGTACCACTGCTTCAACACCGGCGACTGCCCGGGCATGCTGCGGCTCGCGCTGGCGGCGCTGCCCGCCGCCGCCGATGTCCCCTACCTGCACGGCATGGCCGCCTTCGGCTACGAGCAATGCCATCTGCTGCGCGAGGCCGAGACCAGCGCGCACCGGGCGATCACGATTCGGCGCAAGGAGCCCTGGGCGCACCACGCACTCGGCCACGTGATGCTGACCGAAGGGCGCCTCAACGAAGGGCTGGCCGTGATGCGGGCCCTCWGCGACACCTGGGTCGGCCTCAACTCCTTCATGGTCACGCACAACTGGTGGCACGTGGCGCTGTTCCTGATCGACCTCGGCCGCGACGACGAGGCGCTGGCCACCTACGACCGCGAGGTCTGGGGCGTGGTCAAGGACTACTCGCAGGACCAGATCGGCGCCGTCTCGCTGCTGGCACGCTTCGAGCTCGCGGGCATCCCGGTCGGCGATCGCTGGCAGGACGTGGCAGACCATCTGGCACAGCGGCTCGACGACCACGTGCTGCCCTTCCTGGACCTGCAATACCTCTACGGCCTGGCCCGCGCCGGCCGTGGCGAGGCCGACACGCTGCTGCGCAACATCGAGGCCTTCGCGTCGCACGCGCCACCATCGACTCGCCATGCCTGGGAGCGCGTCTGCGCGCCGGCCGCGCACGGACTTCGCGCCCACGCCCGCGGCGACTTCGCGGCGGCGATCGATGGCTTGAGCCTGGCGCTGCCAAGGCTGGTCGAGATCGGCGGCAGCCATGCGCAGCGCGATCTGTTCGAGCAGGTCTATCTCGACGCCCTGCTGCGCCTCGGCACCGAGGCCTCGCTGGCCGGTGCGCAGGGCATCCTGCAGCGCCAGCTCAACGGTCAGCCGGAGTCGCTGCGGCTGCGCCGGCAGGCCGCCGCGGTCTACACGCGGCTCGGCCTGCCCGCATTCAATTGATCAACCCGCCGCCACTTCGTGCGCGGCCATGGCTTCGAGCGCCTTGACCAACGCCGAATGATCGAGCTGGTCCCAGCCGTGGGCGGCGCAAGACTGCATCAGCTGGGCCGCCGACGCCGTCTGCGGCAGCGCCACGTCCATCTCCTTGGCGCCCGCGAGCGCAAGGTTCAGGTCCTTCTGGTGCAGCGCGATCCGGAAGCCCGGGTTGAAGGTGCGCTTGATCATGCGCTCGCCATGCACCTCGAGGATGCGGCTGGCCGCGAAGCCGCCCATCAGCGCCTGCCGCACCTTGGCCGGATCGGCGCCGGCCTTGCTCGCGAACAGCAGCGCCTCGCCGACCGCCGCGATGTTGAGCGCGACGATGATCTGGTTCGCTACCTTGGTGGTCTGGCCGTCGCCGTTGCCGCCCACCAGCGTGATGTTCTTGCCCATGGCCTCGAACAGCGGCCTGGCACGCTCGAACACCGTGGTGTCGCCGCCGACCATGATCGTCAGGCTGGCCGCCTTGGCGCCGACTTCGCCGCCCGAGACCGGCGCATCGAGGTAGTCGCAGCCGAGCTCGTTGATCTTCTTGGCGAAGCGCTTGGTCTCCATCGGCGCGATCGAGCTCATGTCGATCACGGTCTTGCCCTTGGTCAGGCCCGAGGCGACGCCGTCCTCGCCGAACAGCACCTGCTCGACGTCAGGTGTGTCGGGCAGCATCAGGATCACGACCTCGGCCGCGCGCGCGACCTCGGCGTTGGTCTTGCAGACGGTGGCGCCCTTGAGTGCCTCGGGCACCTTGCTTCGCGTGCGCACGATCAGCTCGTGGCCGGCCTGCATCAGGTTCTGCGCCATCGGTGCGCCCATGATGCCGAGGCCGATGAATCCGATCTTCATGTCGTGTTCCCTTTCTTCAATAAGTGGAGGAGCCGGGCGCGGCCGGGGCGGCGCGCATCTTGGAAAGCAGCTGCTGCGAGCCGGCCGCGATCATGCGCGCGTCCGAGCTCACCGTGACGAACTGGAAGCCCTTGGCGATGCGCGCCAGCGCGCCCTCGGCCGTGCCGTTGTGGATGCCGGCCACCAGTCCATGCGCCTTGGCACGCGCGAGGATGTGGTCGATGGCCTGGGCCGCCGCCGGGTCGACGTCGTCGAACACCGGCCTGCAGCCCAGCGCCAGCGAGAGGTCCGAAGGCCCGATGTAGACCGCGTCGAGCCCTTCGACCGACATGATGGCGTCGAGATTGTCGAGCGCCTGGGCGGTCTCGATCATCGCGAAGGTGACGATGGTGTCGTTGGCATGCTGGGCATAGTCGGCGCCGCCGTAGAGCGAGGCGCGGATCGGCCCGAAGCTGCGCGTGCCGCGCGGCGCATAGTGGGTGTAGGCGACCAGCTTCGCGGCCTCGTCGGGCGTGCTGATCATCGGGCAGATCACGCCATAGGCGCCGGCGTCGAGCGCCTTCATGAGCGCGCTCGGATCGAGCCAGGGCACGCGCACCACCGGCACCGTGTCGGTGGTCGAGATCGCCTGCAGCATGGGGATCATCGACTGGTAGTCGACCACGCCGTGCTGCAGGTCGATGGTCAGCGAGTCCCAGCCCTGGTGGGCCATGGTCTCGGCCGAGAAGCCGTTAGGAATCGCGAGCCAACCGTTGACCGCGGCGCCCCCCGATTTCCACAGCGTGCGCAGGCGGTTTTCTCGCATGGATCTCTCCTGGTGGTTGTTCAACGGTCGAAGGCCGGACGCTTGGGATCGAATTTCCAGCCGGGGATTAGCGCCTGCATCGCCGTCGCATCGTCGCGCGCGCCCAGCCCGTGCTGCTTGTACAGTTGGTGGGCCTTCTCGACCTCGGCCATGTCGAGCTCGACGCCCAGGCCGGGCTTCTTCGGCACCTGCACGTGGCCCCCGACGATCTGCAATGGGTCCTTGGTCAGGCGCTGGCCGTCCTGCCAGATCCAGTGGGTATCGATCGCGGTCACGCGGCCCGGTGCGGCGGCGCCGACGTGGGTGAACATCGCTAGCGAAACGTCGAAATGGTTGTTCGAATGCGAGCCCCAGGTCAGGCCCCAGTCGCGGCAGGTCTGGGCCACGCGCACCGAGCCGGCCATGGTCCAGAAGTGTGGGTCGGCCAGAGGGATGTCGACCGACTGCAGCGCCAGAGCATGGCTCATCTGGCGCCAGTCGGTGGCGATCATGTTGGTGGCGGTCGGCAGGCCGGTGGCGCGGCGGAACTCGGCCATCACCTCGCGGCCCGAGAAACCCTCCTCGGCGCCGCACGGGTCCTCGGCATAGGCGACCACGCCGCGCATGTCGCGCATCAGGCGGATGGCGTCCTTCAACAGCCAGCCGCCGTTCGGGTCGAGCGTGACGCGGGCCTCGGGAAAGCGCTCGTGCAGCGCGACGATGGCCTGCACTTCCTCGTCGCCGCGCAGCACGCCGCCCTTGAGCTTGAAGTCGTTGAAGCCGTACTTGTCGCGCGCCGCCTCGGCCAGCCGCACGATGGCCTCGGGCGTCATCGCCTTCTCGTGGCGCAGTCGGAACCAGTCGTTGTCGGCCTCGGCCTCGCGGGCGTAGGGCAGATCGCTCTTTTCGCGGTCGCCGACGTAGAACAGGTAGCCGAGCATCTCGACCGCATCGCGCTGCTGGCCTTCGCCGAGCAGCGCCGCGACCGGCACGCCCAGGTGCTGGCCCAGCAGGTCGAGCAGCGCCGATTCGATCGCGGTCACGGCGTGAATGGTGGTGCGCAGGTCGAAGGTCTGCAGCCCGCGGCCACCGGCATCGCGGTCGGCGAATTGCTTCTGCACCTGCTGCATCACGCGCTGGCAGTTGCCGATCGACTGGCCGACCACCAGGTCGCGGGCGTCCTCGAGGGTCTGGCGGATCTTCTCGCCGCCGGGCACCTCGCCGACCCCGGTGCGGCCGGCGTTGTCGGTGAGGATCAGGATGTTGCGGGTGAAGAAGGGGCCGTGGGCGCCGCTCAGGTTGAGCAGCATGCTGTCGCGGCCGGCGACCGGGATCACGCGCAGGTCGGAGACGAGGGGGGTGGAGTTGGACATGGCTGGGTTCTCAGTCGATGGTGATCTTGCCCGTCTCGATCACTTTCTTCCAGCGGGCGAACTCCTGCTGCTGGAACTTCGCGAACTGCTCGGACGTGTTGGCGACGACCTCGAGGCCGATGGTGGTGAACTGCTGCTTCACGGCGGGGTCGTTGAGCGCCGCGGCCATCGCATCATGCGCCTTGCTGCGCACGGCGGCCGGCAGGCCCTTGGGGGCGACGATCGCCTGCCACGAGTAGACCTCGAGATTCTTGATGCCGGCCTCGGCCGCGGTCGGCACGTCCGGCAGCACCGGCGAACGCTTGTCGCCCGTGACCGCCAGCGCCCGCAGCTTGCCGGCGTTGATGTTCTGCACTACCGCGTTGACGTTCTGGAACGAGGCGTCGACCTGGCCGCCGAGCAAGTCGGTGATGGCCGGCGCACCGCCCTTGTAGGGAACGTGCAGGCCGCTGGTGCCGGTCTGCTGCCAGAACAGCTCGGCCGTGAGGTGGTCGCTCGAGCCGTTGCCCGAGGAGGCGAAAGTCATTTTGCCGGGGTTCGCCTTGAGGTTGGCGATGACCTCAGCGACCGTCTTGTACGGCGACTTGGCCGGCACCACGAGCACGTTGGGCGCCTGCACCGCCACCGTGACCAGGTCGAAATCCTTCAGCGCGTCGTACTGCATGCCCTTGATCAGGTGCGGCGCGATCACCAGCGGCCCGAGCGAGGTCACGAGGAAGGTGGCGCCGTCGGGCGCCGCGCGCTTGACGAAGGTGGCGCCGATGGTGCCGGTGGCACCGGCCTTGTTGTCGACCAGGAAGGTCTGGCCGAGCTTCTCGCCGAGCTTCGGGGCGATGGCGCGCGCCACCATGTCGGTCGATCCGCCGGGCGGGAACGGGACCACCAGCGTGACGGGCTTCTGGGGCCAGTCCTGCGCCTGGACGCCGAGGGCGGCGAGGCCGAGAACGAGGGTCCCGAACAATCTCTTCATGTCTGTCTCCTTGAATGGCTCATTAATGGTAGCGCTACCTATTAAGACTGAATGATAGCGCTACCGTCATTAGACGCAAGCACGAAGAGCTAGGGGTTTGTACGGATCAAGCGCTCTCGCGCTCGATGATCGAGAAGCCGATGTCCACCACCCGCGCGCCGACCTGCCCACCCTCGGCACGGTCGACGATGAACTGCGCGGCCTGGCGGCCGATGGCCGTACCGTCGATGCGCACGGTGGTCAGCGAAGGATGCAGGTCGGCGGCGAACTCGAGGTCGCCGAAGCCGACCACGGAGAGTTGCCCCGGCACCGGCAAGCCGCGCGCCTGGGCCTCGGTCATGACGCCGAGCGCAAGCAGGTCCGAGCTGCAAAACACCGCATCGATGTCCGGCACATCACGCAGCAGTTCGGCCAATGCCGTCCGACCGCTCTTGAGGGTGGTGGGCGCCGGCACCCGCACCACGGCCACATCGGGCAGACCGGCGGCCCGTGCGGCCTCCCGGAAGGCCTGCAGGCGCCGAAGGGCGCGCTCGTCGTCGCCCGCTATCACCGCCAGCCTGCGGCGGCCGCGGGCAAGGAGGAATTGCACCACCGCCCGGCCCACCGCCGGGTGCGAGAAGCCCACCAGCATGTCTAGCGGCGTCGGCGTCAGGTCCCAGGTCTCGACCACCGGGATGCCCGCGGCCAGCAGCCGCTTGCGCCCTTCCGCCGAATGCATGATGCCGGTCAGCACGATGCCGTCGGGGCGGCGGCCAATGATGGCTTCGAGCAGTGCGTCCTCGCGCGAATTGACATAGCCGCTCTGGCCCAGCATCAGCTGGTAGCCGCGCTCGGCCAGCGCCTCGGTCAGCGCCTGCACGGTCTGCAGGAACACCGGACCGGCGATCGTCGGCACCACCGCCGCGACCAGCCGGCTGCGCGTCGATGCCAGGCCGCCGGCCAGCACGTTGCGCACGTAGCCGGTGCGTTCGACCGCGGCCTGGACCTTCTTCAGGACCTCGGCCGAGACCTGCCGGGGTGAGCTCAGGGCGCGCGAGGCGGTAATCGGCGCCACGCCCGCGAGCTTGGCGACATCGTGCAGCGTGACGGCGCCGCTGCCGCGGCGGGCGCGTCTGACGGGGGGATCCTGATTGCTCATCGGCAGGATTCTAGGCTCACGGTAGCGCTACCGCACCCCTCGCCCGCGCCGATGCCCGACTTCGAGATCGTTGCGGCCGCTGCGGTCCGTGCCGCGCAGCAGCCACAGCGGCCGCCGCGCGAAGTCGACCGCGACGCCGCTCTTGCCATCGGCCGGACGCAGGTCCCGCTCGAACACCGAGGTCGCCGGCATGTAGCGCAGCGCGACGCCGGTGCGGCGTTTCTCCGAGGTATTGGCCTGGGCGCCATGGATCATGTAGACGTCGTGCAGCGACATCTGGCCCGGCTCGAGCTCGAGGTCGACCGCGATCGATTCGTCGAAGCTGCCGGCGGCCATGCGCTGGTTCAGGGTCAGGTCGGTGCGGTCCTCAAGCAGGTGCTCGTGCAGTCGCTGGCCGATGTGGGAGCGCGGGATCACGCGCAGGCAGCCGTTCTCGGTCGTCGATTCTTCGAGCGCCACCCAGACCGTGCAGTTCGCCAGCGGCCGGATCGGCCAGTAGTGCCCGTCCTGGTGCCAGGGGGTCTCGTAGCCTTCAGCCTCCGGCTTGCAGAACACATGGCAGCCCCAGAGGATCACGTCCTCGCCGATCACGCCCGACACCAGTTCGACGATCTCCGGATCCATCGCCAGGTCGAGGAACTGCCGGCTGCCGCGCACGCCCTCCCCGTTGTCGCCCTCGACGTGCGCCGACACAAGCTTCTCCGGGCGCACGCCGGGGTTGTCGCGGATCAGTTCGTCGAGCGCTTCGCGCATCGTCGCGACGCGCGCCTCGGGCAGCCTGAACTGCGGGATCACCCAGCCTTCGGCCTGATAGTGGGCGATCTCTTGCGGGGACAGTTGCGCCATGTGTGCACCTCGTGGAGGCGCCCATTATGGGGACTTCAGGAGCGATAGGCCGGTGGCGCGACGAAGCCGCCGAACGCGCGCTCCACCGCCTCGGCGAAGGCGATCGGCGTGCGATCTTCCAGGTACGGGCCGATGATCTGCATGCCGACCGGCAGCCCGTCGTCGCTCGGCCCGATCGGCATCACGGTCGCGGGCAGGCCGGTCAGGGTGGCGATGCTCGACCAGGGCGACTGGTCCTTGTAGGCGATCTCGAGCTCGTCGATGCGCAGTCGCCGCGTCTCCATCTCGCCATAGTCGTGCGGGAAGGCCGGCGTCGGCGCGACCGGACACAGCAGCACGTCCCACTGCGCGAAGAATGCACGCCAGCGATGCGCAATGCTGGCGCGCACGCGGTCGGCGTGAATCCAGTCGCGGTGGCTGATGCCGGGCTCGGCGCCCGGCATGTCGGCGCCGAGCTGCGCCCAGAGCAACTCGCCCCACAGCGACGCGACCCGCGCCAGATCCGGCAGCAGCGGGCTGCTGCGGCCGACCCGGCAGCCGGCGCGCTCCAGGCCTTCGCCGAGGCGCAGCAAGGACGAGCGGACCGCCCGCGAGGTCGGCACCAGCGGATGCGCGTCGAGTAGCAGCACCCGGAAATCGGCGAGCGCGGCATGGCGCGCGGGCGGCAGCACCAGGCGGTAGGCGATCGCTTCCGCAYCGTCGGGGCCGGCGACGACCTCGAGCGCCAGCGCCAGGTCGGCGGCGCTGCGCGCCATCGGGCCGACCACCGCGAGATCGACCGCCGGGTCCGCCGACAGCGCCGGCGTGCCCGGCGGCGCGCTGCCGCGCATCGGCACCAGGCCGTGCGTGGGCTTGTGCGCGAAGACGCCGCAGAAATGGGCGGGCACGCGCAGCGAACCGACCAGGTCGGAGCCGAATTCGAGCGAGACATAGCCCGCCGCCAGCGCCGCCGCGCCGCCACCGGAGGAGCCGCCGGGGGTGCGCCGCGGATCCCACGGATTGTTGGTCGTCCCGTAGACCGGGTTGCTCGACTGCCAGTCCGCCAACTGCATCGCGACGTTGGTCTTGCCGATGACGATGGCGCCGGCCGCCTTCAGCCGTCGGACCAGCACCGCATCCTCGGCCGCGGCGGGCTGCCCGGTACCCGGAATGCCCCAGGTGGTGGGCAGGCCCTCGACATTGAAGGCTTCCTTGACCGTGACCGGCACGCCCAGCAGCGGGCGTCGTTCACCACGCGCCAGCGCCGCATCGGCCATCCGGGCCGCCTCGCGGGCGCGCTCGAAGTCGCGCACCACCACGGCATTGATCGCGGGGTCGAGCCGCTCGATGCGCGCGATCGCGTGTTCCAGCAGTTCGACGGCCGAGGTCGTCCCGGCCTGCAGTGCGGCGACGAGGTTGCGGGTGGTCGCGTGGTCGAACACGGCTACTTCTTCAGGTGCCGGCTCTGGTCGTAGGTCGGCTGTGATGGCAGGTCGGCCAGATGCCGGGTGTCGGCCCAGTCGACGATCTCGATCAGCTCGGGCTGCGTGGCGTCGGCGATGCGGATGCGATTGAAGCCGGCATTGGGGATGTCGCTTTGGCGCGGCCCGTTGAGCCCGAGCCCGCGCGCGGTGCGCCAGACCATGTCGAGCACGCCGCCATGCGTGACCACCAGCAGCTTCTGCCCCACGTGCGCCGTCGCGATACGGCCCAGCGCCTCGATGACCCGGGCGTGGAACTGGCGCGCCGACTCGCCCTCGGGCATCGCATGGTCTTCGCGGAACTTCAGCCAGTCCTCCCAGGCACGGGGATGCAGGGCCTGGATCTCATCGGCGCGCATGCCTTCTACGACGCCGAAGTTCTGCTCGCGCAGTGACACGGTGGTGACGATCTCGAGCTCGAGCTGGCGGGCGGCCGGCGCCGCGGTCTGCTGCGCCCGCATCAGGTCGCTGCTGATTAGCTGCTGCACCGGCTCGTCGGCCAGCCGCAGGCCGAGGCGCCTGGCCTGCTCGTGGCCCATGTCGTTGAGGGGCACGTCGATGTGGCCCTGGAAACGCAGCTCGCGGTTCCAGTCGGTCTCGCCGTGGCGGATCAGGATGAGTTCGGTGGTGATGGGCATGGTCTGGGCTCCATTCTCCCAGCAGCCGGTGTCAGGCATGCGACCGCGCGCGTTTCGCGGAGAATCCGGGCATGCCAAGTCTCGTATTGCTGCCCGGCCTCGCCTGCGACGAACGCCTCTGGGAGGCCCAGCGGCCCGCACTCCCGCCCACCCTCGATGTCCGCGTGAGCGACGCCCACATGCGCCACGAGCGCATCGAAACCATGGCCGCGGCCGTGCTGGCCGAAAACCCCGGGCCGCTGATCCTCTGCGGCGCATCGATGGGCGGCATGGTCGCGATGGAGGTAGCGCGGCAGGCTCCTGGGCGCGTCGTCGGCCTGGCCCTGCTCGGCACCAATGCCCGCGCCGAGACGCCCGAGATGTACGAGCTGCGGCGTTCGGCCATCGAGCTCTTCGAGAACGGCGAGGCCCGTGACGTCATCGAACTCAACGCCGGCTTCGCCTTCCATCGTTCCCGCGCCGGCGACGCGGCGCTGCTGCGGCGCTACGTCGAGCTGGTGCTGGATGCCGGCGCGCCGCAGCTGGTGCGGCAGAACCGGGCGCTGATGTCGCGCCCCGACGCCCGCTCCCACCTGCCCGGCCTGCGCTGCCCGGTGCTGGTGATGTGCGGCGACGACGACCGCCTGACGCCACCCGAATGCTCGCGCGAGATCGCCTCGCTGATCCCGCAGGCCGAGCTGGTCTGGGTCGCGCAGTGCGGCCACATGCTCACGATGGAACGGCCGGAGGTCGTCAATGCGACGCTCGGCCCGTGGCTGCAGCGTTGGGTCGAGATGACTTAGGCGGCAGCGCGGGGGTCAGTGCAGCTGGCCGCCGGTTTCGCGCACATCCTCGCGAACCGCGAGCGCCGTGGCGATCGCGGTTCGCAGCCCGGCGATCACGGTGTCGAGCGCCATGCTCGGCAGGCCCGGCCGCTGCGCCACCTGCGCGGGCAGGTACGGAATGTGGATGAAGCCACCGCGCATGCCGGCCACCGGCCGGGTCGCGATCCGGTGCATCAGGCCGAAGAACAAGTGATTGCAGACGAAGGTGCCGGCAGTGTTCGACACCGCGGCCGGAATGCCCGCGGCCCGCAGGTCGCGCACCATGGCCTTGATCGGCAAGGTCGAGAAATAGGCCGCGGGCGCGCCTGCCACCACCGGCACATCGATCGGCTGGCAGCCGGCGTTGTCACAGATGCGGCCGTCGTCGACATTGATCGCCACCCGCTCGGGCGTCAGCTCGCTGCGGCCGCCGGCCTGGCCGATGGCCAGCACCAGTTGCGGCTGCAGTTCGTCGATCGCGGCGTCGAGCTCGCGCAGGGCGGCACCGAATACGCACGAGATGCGGCGCGCATGCACCACGGCGCCCTCGAGGCGCCAGCCATCGAGCGCGCGCACGGCCTCCCAGGAAGGATTGATCGCCTCCTGCTCGAAGGGCTCGAAGCCGGTCAGCAGGACGTTCACGTGGCCGCCACCGCGATGCCCTCGGCCGCCAGCCGCTCCCGGATGCGGCGCGCGAAGGCCAGCGCGTGCGGGCCGTCGCCATGCAGGCAGACGGTCTGGGCGTTGACCGCCACCAGGCTGCCGTCGATCGCGCGCACCCGGCGGTCGCGCACCAGCGACAAGGTCTGCGCCAGCGAGGCCTCTTCGTCGTCGATCAGGGCGCCCGGCTGGCTGCGCGGCACCAGGCTGCCGTCGGGCATGTAGCCGCGGTCGGCGAAGACTTCTTCCACCGGCACCAGGCCGGCGCGCTCGGCGGCGCCGATCATGCCGCTGCCCGCCAGCCCGAAATAGCGCAGCGAGGGATCGAAGCGGCGCACCGCCTCGCAGATCGCCTCGGCCAGCGCCGGCTCCTTGACCGCCTGGTTGTAGAGCGCGCCATGCGGCTTGACGTGGGCCAGCTTGCCGCCCTCGGCCTTGACGATCGCCGCCAGGGCGCCGATCTGGTAGAGCACGCCGGCCACAATCTCTTCGGGTGGCAAGTTCATGGTGCTGCGGCCGAAGTTCTCGCGGTCCGGAAAGCTCGGATGGGCGCCGATCGCGACGCCGTTGGCGATCGCCCAGCGCACGCACTGCTGCATGGTGCGGGCGTCGCCGGCGTGCCAGCCGCAGGCGATGTTGGCCGAACTCACCAGGCCCAGCAGGGCCTCGTCGTTGTCGCATCCTTCGCCGAGGTCGGCATTGAGGTCAATCTGCATGGCTTTCTCCTTGGGCCGGATTCTGCGCCGGCATGGGCCAGCCTGCGGACGCCAGGCCTTGCGCCACCTGCGCCAGATAGCGCCGGCGCTCGTCCCAGGCAGCCAGGGCCTCGACCGCATCCACCTGCTGCAGGCGCAGGCGGCCATTGAGCGGGGCCTGGGCCAGCTTCCAGAGGTCGGCGCGGATCACCGCGCCGATGCGCGGATACCCGCCGGTGGTCTGGGCATCGCCCATCAGGATGATCGGCTGGCCCGAGGGCGGCACCTGGATCGTGCCCGGGATCACCCCCGACGACAGCATGTCGACCGCGCGCCGGCGCTTGAGCTCGAAGCCCTCGAGCCGGCTCCCCATGCGGTTGCTTTGCGGCGTGATTCGCCAGGAGCCGCCCCACATCGCCTCGCGCGAGGCGATCGTGAACTGCCCGAACTCGGGACCCGGCATCACGCGCAGCAAGGTCGCACCCGCGCCATCCAAGGCCGGCGCGGGGCCGCGGACACCGAAGGGGCGACGCGCCAGTTGCTGCGCATCGAGTGGCGAGGCGCCAAGCATCAGCTTGTCGCCCTTCTTCAGCGCCCGCCCCTGGTGGCCGCCGAAACCGGCCTTGAGGTCCGTGCTGCGCGAACCGAGGATTACCGGCACGTCAATGCCACCCGCCACCGCGAGCCAGGTCCTGAGCCCCGTCTTGAGCGGTGACCGGTTGGCCCCGGCCAGTGCGAGCACCTGCCCGGCGGCCACCGGCAGGCTCCAGTTGGACCACAGCGCCACGCCGTCGAGCGTGGCGCCGAAATCGTCGCCGGCGATCGCGATCCGGGTGGCGGTCTCGAAGCGGAGCTCGCAGCCGCCCATCGTGAGCTCGATGCCGGCGGCGCCATCGGGGTTGCCGACCAGGCGATTGGCCAGCGTCATCGCCAGGGTATCGAGCGCCCCGCCCGGGCAGATGCCAAGGTGGCGATGGCCCGGGCGACCGAGGTCCTGCACGGAGGCCAGCATGCCCGGTCGCAGGACCGTGAGTCCGGTGCCGGCCGCCATCAAAGCGCCATGCTTTCGACCACGAAGCGCACCCGGTCGCCGGGCCGCAGCCGGGTCGGCTCGGCCGCGCTGGGATCGAACATCTCCAGCGGCGTGCGGCCGATCAGCTGCCAACCGCCCGGCGAATCCAGCGGATAGATGCCGGTCTGCTCGCCACCGATGCCCACCGAGCGCGCCGGCACCGCCAGCCTCGGCTCCCTGCGGCGCGGCGTCGCGAGCTCCGGCGGCAGCCCGCCCATGAAGGCGAAGCCCGGCAGGAAGCCGAGCAGGTACACCACGTAGTCGGCCGCACTGTGGCGCTTCACGACTTCGGCCGGCGACAAGCCCGTGTGGCGCGCGACCTCGGCCAGATCGGGGCCGGACTCGCCGCCGTAGGCGACCGGAATCTCGATGCGGCGTCCCTGGATGCCGGCCGTTGCCAATTGCGGCCAGGCCGACAGCACCTGCATCTCGAGCTCGACCACGTCGATCTGGGACGGATCGAACAGCAGGCTCAAGTTGTTCATGCCCGGCAGCGCCTCCTGCACGCCGCGCCACTGCAGCGCCTCGGCGGCCAGGGCCCAGATCCGCTGCTGCTGCCCCAGCGTGGCCGGCGCCGGCAGTTCGCACACGAGGGCTGCCTCGCCCAGCGAATGAAGCCTGAGCGGCGCTGCGCTCATTCGCGGCCGAGGCTGCGAACCTTGGCGAGCAGGCTGTCCTGGACCTTGGGCGAGACGAACTTGTCGACCTCGCCGCCCAGCATCGCGATCTCGCGGACGAAGGTGCTCGAAATGAACTGGTACTTGTCGCTCGGCGTCAGGAACACCGTCTCGACCTCGGGCATCAGCGAGCGGTTCATGCCGGCCAATTGGAATTCGTAGTCGAAGTCGGTCACGGCGCGCAGGCCGCGCACCATCGCCTTGCCGCCGCGCGCCACCACGAAGTCGCGCAGGAGGCCGGAGAAGCTCTCGACCGTGACCTGGTCGCTGTAGGGCTGGACCGCCTCGCTCGCCATGTCGATGCGCTCCTGCAGCGTGAACAGCGCCTTCTTGTGATGGCCCGCCGCCACCGCGACGATGACCCGGGAAAACAGCTGCGTCGCCCGCCGCACCACGTCCTCGTGGCCTAGCGTCATGGGGTCGAAGGTACCGGGATAAACCGCGATCACGTTGCTGGACATGCTTGCTCCTCCTGAATCGGCCGCTGGTGGCTCGAGTCGGCGGATTATGCAGCGGCGTTTGCCGCCGGATGGAGAAGATGGGCGTGCACCGCGCCCGCCTTCAGGTAGCGGTAGGCCGCGAGGCCGCGCTCGGCGAGTTCGTCGTCGCTCCAGCGCCGAGCCGTCTCGAGGTAGATCACGCCCTCGGGCCGCAGGGCCCGCAGGGCCGCACGCAAGGCCGGCTCGTACAGGACCGCGTTCTCGAACGGCGGGTCCAGGAAAACCGCATGCAGGATGCCGGCCGGCACGCGCTCGAGCGCCGTGATGCCGTTGCCACGCTCGATGCGCACCGCATCGGCGCCGAGCTTGGTCTTCAGCGCCTGCAATTGGGCCACCAGCGCCGGGTCCTGCTCGCACAGCAGCACCGAGGCGGCGCCGCGCGATGCGGCTTCGAGGCCGATCGCGCCGGTGCCGGCGAAGGCATCGACGCACTGCCAGCCCGGCAGCTCGCCACCGCCTGCGCCGGCCAGGCTGGCGAGCCAGTTGAAGAGGGTTTCACGCACCCGGTCGGGTGTCGGCCGGAGACCGGGCTTGTCGGCGACCATGAGGCGGGTTCGCTTCCACTGGCCGCCGATGATGCGGACGAAATGGGGCGCCTTGGCGAGCTTGTTCGGCTTGGCGGGCGCCGCGGGCGCGGGTGTTCGGGGCTTCATTTTCACACCCGGAGCTTAACGGCAGCCGGGCGTCCCGGGGTCGCCTCTCACGGTTTGCCGCCCACCACCACCGTCACCATCTTCTCGGGCTGGAGCTTGCGCGCGAAGGCGGCCTTGACGTCGGCCACGGTGACCGCGTTGACGCGCGCGGTCCAGGTCTCGAGGTAGTCGAGCGGGAGGTCGTTCCAGGCGATGTTCGCGACATTGCCGAGCAGCTTGCGGTTGCTGTCCAGCAGCAGCGGAAAGCCGCCGATCAGATTGTCCTTGGCGGCCTTGAGCTCGGCCGCGGTCGGGCCGTCGGCGACGAATTTCGCCAGCACCTCGTTCGACACCTTCACCGCTTCGGCGGCCTGGTCGGGCCGGGTCTGGAAGCTGATGCGGAAGGCGCCCGCGTGCAGGCCCGGCGAAAAGCCGCTATAGACGCTGTAGGCCAGCCCGCGCTTCTCGCGCACTTGCTCGGTCAGGCGCGAAACGAAGCCGCCGCCGCCGAGCACGTAGTTGCCGAGCGTCAGCGCGAAATGATCGGGGTCGGCACGGCGGTAGCCGGGCTGGCCGATCAGCACATGGGCCTGCGCCGAGTCGAAGGGAATGCGCTCGTCCCTGGGCGCCGCCAGCGGCTGCACTTCGGGCACGACCGGCAACTCGGCGCAGGCGCCGCCGGCCGGCAGCCTCGACAACAACGTGGTGGCGATGCCTTCGGCCTGCGCGCGCGTGACCGCGCCGACGATGCTGACCTTGGCACGGCAGGGGACGATCAGGCGCTCGTAGTGCGCACGCATCGCCGCCACGTCGATCCTGGCCAGCGTGGCCTCGGTGGTTTCGAGGCCGTAGGGATGGGCGCCATAGACGGCATGCGCGAAAGTCCTCTCGACCCGGGTCGCGGGCTTGGTATTGGCCTCGCGGATCGAGGCGCTGAGGCGCTCGCGCTCGCGCTTCCACACATCTTCCGGGAAGGCCGGCTCACCGATCTCGCGCGCCGCGAGCCGCACCGCCTTGTCGAGCAGCACCGGGTCGGACAGCGTGCGCAGGGTGAAGCTGGCGCGGTCGGTGCCGGCGTTGGCGTCGAAATTCGCCCCGAGGTCGGCCCAGGCCTCACCGAGCGCATTCTGATCGAGCGCCGGCTCCTCGCCATTTGCGCGAATGCCCTTCTCGACCATGCCCGCGGTCACCGAGGCGAGGCCGGCCTGGGCCGGCGGATCGCGCCGCCCGCCGGCATCGAAGTCGACCTCGACATCGACGATCGGCAGTGCCTGGGTGGYGGCCAGGTAGACCTTGGCGCCGTTCGGCAGGCTCCAGTGCTGGATCGGAATGGCGGCCTGGGCGGCAACGCCGAGAGAGAGCGCCGCGCCGGCCAGGAGGCCGCGCAGCATGAAACGTCGTGAATCGATCATCGGGATGCAGCCTTGGTTCAGCGCAGGTCGCCCGCGGGCGCTGCAAAGCCGCGCGGGCGGCGGTTGGGTTCGGGCGGCAGCGGCCGCAGCGTGGCGGCGGTCATCTGGTCGTCGCCGAAGTACCTGGCGGCCACCGCCTGCACCTGCTCGGCCGTCACAGCCTGCAGTTTCGCGATGATCCGCTCGCTGGCGTCCAGCGGCAGGCCCTGCACCCAGTTGCTGCCGAGTTCGCGCGCCTGCGCCATCACCGAGTCGCGCTTGAAGGTCTCGCTGGCCACCCATTGCGTCTTGACGCGGGCCAGTTCGGCCGCGCCGACGCCTTCGCGCGCGACCTTGGCGACCTCGGCGCGCAGAGCGGCCTCGAGCGCCTCGGGCGTCTTGCCCGCGGCCGGCACGCCATCGAGCACGAAGATCTGCGGCCCGCGGCCGACGAAGCCGGCATAGGCGCCGGCCGAATCGGCCACGCGGTCGGGCCCCTGCGTCAGCGCGCGGTCGAGCCGGGCGCCGGAATAGCCGTCGAGCAGGGCCGAGAGCACCGCCAGCGCATAGGCGTCGTTCTCGGCGGCGGTGTCGAACTTGTCGCCGGTCGCGATCTGCGGCGCGCGGAAGGCCAGCGAGACGTAGGCCTGCTCGGCCGGCGCCTTGAAGTCGACGCGGCGCACGCCGCGCTGCGCGGGCTCGGTGCGCGGCTTGCGCGGGGGCACCGCACGCGCCGGAATCGAGCCGTAGTACTTCTCGGCCAGGGCCCGCACCTTGTCGACATCGACGTCGCCGGCCACCACGATCGCCGCGTTGGACGGAACGTACCAGGCCTGGAAGAAGGCGCGGGCATCGGCCGGCGTCATCGACTCCAGGTCGCTCATCCAGCCGACCACCGGGCGGTGGTAGGGAGAGGCGGTGAAGATGGCCGCGTTCTGCTGCTCGCCGAGCAGCGCGCGCGGCTGGTCGTCGGTGCGCATCCGGCGCTCCTCCTTGACGACCTCGATCTCGCGCTTGAATTCGTCGTCGGGCCACTGGTTGGTGGCGAAACGATCGGATTCGAGCTTCATGACCTGCTCCAGCTGCTCGACCGGAATCTGCTGGTAGTAGCCGGTGTAGTCGCGGGTGGTGAAGGCGTTCTCGCGGCCGCCGAGGCCGGCCACGCGGCGCGAGAACTCGCCCGGCTTGAGGCTCTTGCTGCCCTTGAACATCATGTGCTCGAGCACGTGCGCGACGCCCGAGTTGCCGTCGACTTCGTCGATCGAGCCGACCCGGACCCAGAGCATCTGGACTGCGGTCGGGGCTCGCCGGTCGGGCTTGACGATCAGGGTCATGCCGTTGGAAAGAGTGAATTGCCGGGCCGGAATCGCCGCCGTGGCGGCGCTCGACGAAGCGGCGGGAGAAGGGGCGTCCTGGGCCAGGGCAGGCAGGCTCGACAGCGCAATAAGCACCGAAGCCAGCACCGCACCCGACGCAGCGCGGCGTGGCAAGGGGTGTTTCATAGAATGGCTCGGATTGTAAAAAGCGCCCAATGTTCAGTTTCTTCAAGAAAAAACCTGCGGCCGAGAGCCCGGCGCCCGCTCCGGAGCCGCCGGCCCCGGCGGTAGAAGCCCCGGCGCCTGCGCCGAAATCGGTCTTTTCGCCCTCCAGTTGGTTCGGCGGCAAGTCTGCGCCCGCCGAGCCCCCGGCAGCGATGCCGGAACCCGCACCCGCCCCCGCAGCCCCACCCGTAGCCGCCCCGGCGCCGGTCGCGGCGCCGCCCCAGCCCCAGCCCCAGCCGCCTGCATTTGCGCCTGTGCCCGTGCCCGTTCCCACGGCGYCGGTTCCTCCCCCTCCCCCGGCCCCATTCCCCGCCCCGGCACCCGTTCCGGAGCGCAGCGGCTGGCTCGGCAAGCTCAAGAACGGCCTGCGGAAGACCGGCAACACAATCACCGCCGCCTTCGTCAATGCCCAGATCGATGACGCGCTCTACGAGGAGCTCGAAGAAGCGCTGCTGATGGCCGACACCGGCGTCAAGGCCACCGAGCACCTGCTGGAAGACCTGCGCCGCCGCGTCAAGAGCCAGATGGCGACCGACGCGGCGCAGGTCAAGCTGCTGCTGGCCGACGCCATCGCGGACCTGCTGCGGCCACTGGAAAAGTCGCTGGTCATCGGCGAGCACACGCCGACCGTGATCATGGTCGCCGGCGTCAACGGTGCCGGCAAGACCACCTCGATCGGCAAGCTCACCAAGCACCTGGCCAACGAGGGCGCCTCGGTGCTGCTGGCGGCGGCCGACACGTTCCGCGCCGCGGCGCGCGAGCAGCTGCTGGTCTGGGCCGACCGCAACACGGTCGAGATCGTGAGCCAGGAAGGCGGCGACCCGGCCGCCGTGAGCTTCGACGCGGTCAACGCGGGCAAGGCGCGCGGCAAGGACGTGGTGCTGGTCGACACCGCCGGCCGGCTGCCGACCCAGATCCACCTGATGGACGAACTCAAGAAGATCAAGCGGGTCGTCAACCGGGCCGACCCCACGGCGCCGCACGAGGTGCTACTGGTGATCGACGGCAACACCGGCCAGAACGCGCTGGCCCAGGTCAAGTCCTTCGACGAGGCACTGGGCCTGACCGGGCTGGTCGTGACCAAGCTGGACGGCACGGCCAAGGGCGGCGTGCTGTGCGCGATCGCGCGCGAACGGCCGATCCCGGTCTATTTCATCGGCGTCGGCGAAAAGCTCGAGGACCTGGAAACCTTCGACGCCCGGGAATTCGCCCAGGCCCTGCTCGGCTAGCCCGGCGGGGTTTGTGCGCCTGGAGGCGCTCTGGCATCATGGTCTGCGCCCGCCAAGAGGCATGCAGGAGACCCGAATGGACACCACAGCCGCCCCCCTCGCCGACACCGAGCGCAAGGTCGATCGCCTGCTCGCCCACTACGGCGAGAGCCACCGCCACCCAACCAACGAGGCGATCCACATGGTCGCCATCCCGGCGATCATGCTGAGCATCGTCGGGCTGCTGTTCGCACTCCATCCCTGGGTCGCCTACGCCTTCGTCGCAGCCAGCCTGGTCTACTACGCGACCCTGCGCTCCCCGGCCTTCCTGGCGACCATGCTCGTCGGAACGGTCGCGCTGCTGGCATTGGTGCATGCGATGGGCGGCCTTGTATTGCCGGTGTCCGCCGTCATCTTCGTGGTGGCCTGGATCTTTCAGTTCATCGGCCACAAGATCGAAGGCAGAAAACCTTCCTTCTTCGAAGACATCCAATACCTCTGGATCGGCCCGCTGTTCGTGCTGTCCAAGGTTTTCGAGCGCCTCGGCATCCGCTGGTAGGCCTGGTCGCCTACAAGCGGCGGCTATCGACCCCATAGAAAATAAGGGGGAACCCTTAGCTTAGCACTCCCTCCAACCGAGTGCTAATATGGCTATGAACGAAGGAGTTTCCCCAATGACAACACTGTCTGGAGCCTCTGCCAACCAGCTTGCCGTCGCCAATCCGTGGTCGATGGTGCCTCCGCTGGGTAACTTGGACGCCTACATTTCGGCAGCCAACCGCCTGCCGCTGCTGACGCTCGAGGAAGAGCAGGGCTTTGCGCGCAAGCTGCGCGACGACAACGATCTCGAAGCCGCCGGCGCGCTCATCTTGTCGCATCTGCGCCTTGTTGTATCTATTTCTCGCCAATATCTTGGTTACGGCCTGCCGCACGGCGACCTGATCCAGGAGGGCAACGTCGGCCTCATGAAGGCCGTCAAGCGCTTCGATCCCGACCAGGGCGTGCGGCTGGTCAGCTACGCCATGCACTGGATCAAGGCCGAGATCCACGAGTACATCCTGAAGAACTGGCGCATGGTCAAGGTCGCGACTACCAAGGCCCAGCGCAAGCTGTTCTTCAACCTGCGCTCCATGAAGCAGGGTTTCAAGGCCGAGTCGGCCGCCGCCGACGGCGGCACCCACCGCGACACGCTGAGCCCGGACGAGGTTTCGCAGATGGCCACCCGGCTCAACGTTAAGCCCGAGGAAGTGCTCGAGATGGAAACCCGGCTCTCGGGCGGCGACGTGCTGCTCGATCCGAGCTCGTCCGACGACGGCGACGAAGGCTTCGGCCCGATCGCCTACCTGGCCGACGCGACGCAGGAGCCGACCGCCCAGATCGAATCGCGGCAGCGCGACCGGCTGTCGACCGACGGTATCTCGACCGCGCTGGAGGCCCTGGACGACCGCAGCCGCCGCATCGTCGAGGAGCGCTGGCTCAAGGTCAACGACGACGGATCGGGCGGGATGACGCTGCACGACCTGGCCTCGGTCTACGGCGTGAGCGCCGAGCGCATTCGCCAGATCGAAGTCGCCGCGATGAAGAAGATGAAGAAGGCTCTCGCCGAATACGCCTGAGCGCCCTTCGCCCCCGAAACAGACCCGGCCCGCGCCGGGTTTTTACCTTGTCAGGCCGCTTCGGGTGCCCGCTTGGCCAGCGTCCTCGACGCCCGGCGCGCGATATAGCGAGTTTCGGCCGCCGCATCGCTCTCGGCCAGCCAGCGCGCGCAGGTCGCTTCGACCCAGTCCGGCTGGGTCCGGCTGGCGTCGTTGAGCCAGTTGGCGACCGAGTTCTGGACGTAGCGGCTGCTGTCGGCCTTCAGCGGCTCGAGCAGCGGCAGGGCCAGCCAGGGCGCGGCCTTGAGTCGCTCGATCTGGGCGCACCAGACGCCACGCGGACGGGTCAGTTCGCTGGCGAAGCGGCGGATGTTCGGATCGGGCTCCCTGGTCCACGCCTGCAGCAGTTCGAGCGCCTGCTCGAGCGACCGGATGGTCGCCTCACGCACGCCCATCCAGGCCATCTCGCGGACGCCGAAATGCGGATCGACGGCAAAGCGGCGAGCCGCCGCCAGCTGTTCGGGCAGGGCCAGACCCGACATCGGTATCCATTGCGTCGCCCAGCAGCGCGCCACGTCGCTCGGATGCGTGGCCAGCCGGTGCGCCACCGAATCGCGCTGCGGATGCACCGCGGTCAGGTCGTAGAGCGCCCGCGCGATGTGGCCGTGGCGCTGCATCGGCTTGAAGGCGGACAGCATCGCGAAGGTGTCGAGCAGGCGCTCGCTGGCCGCATTGAGCCCGATCTGCGCGGCCACGCTGCGCGCCAGCCGGGGCAGCTCCAGCGCCATGAACTCGTTGAGGTTGACGGTCTCGAGCAGGCCGTCGTTGAGCGCCTCCAGCACCTCCGGCGGGATCAGCGCGATGCGGAAGGCCCCCTTACGCTTCTTCAGGTGATCGACCGAAACCACGGCGCACATAAGGCAACCTCCGTGCTTCGCACTGCGGTGCGAGCTCGCTTGGGGCGGCCCGGCGCGGCGCTCATGACTTGAGCAGGACCTTGAGATCCTCGACCATCGGCGCCACGCCAGCGCCGTAGCGCGCGTACAGGCGCAGTCGGCCTTGCGGGTCATAGACGAAGCTTGCCGCCGAGTGGTCCATCGAGTAGCTGGTCGGTGTCTTGCCCTCGACCTTCTTGAAGTAGACCTTGAAGTCCCTGGCCAGGGCCGCGAGCTGGTCCGGCGTCGGGATCAGGGCGATAAAGGAAGGATCGAAGGCCCCCATGTAGGCCTTCATGACCTCGGGCGTGTCGCGGGCCGGATCGACCGTGATGAACACCACCTGCAGCTTGTCGCCGTC
>NZ_JBFUIU010000045.1:0-25275 GCF_056401695.1 Variovorax sp. P4_D9 | reverse complement strand
TGAACTACCCCGACCCCAATGCGCGAGGAACTGGAGCTAACCATGTTTGGCTCCAGTTCCTCGCTTCTAGATCTGCCTGGCAATTCACCCAGTTGTGACGCCTGACTGGAGCTAACCATGCTTAGCTCCAGTTGCTCGCAGGCGCGGAATCTCCGGAATCTGTCAGGCAACTGGGCATAAGCATGCTTAGCTCCAGTTCGTTTGCATGAACGGCGGACACTCGACGCGCAATCGGACGACCAACTGGAGCTAAGCACGCTTAGCTCCAGTTGTCGGCCGTCCATACGAGGTGCGACTCTCCCAAAGCGTCATCAGAACGACTCGCGGGCCAGCATGCGCCGGCCCGCGAAACCGGAGGCTTGGATGAGGGCGATCGTCGTGAGCGCGGTGCAACGGCCGCCTCATCCCGCTAGGCTCGGTCACGAAGGGCTCGGAGCCGACTGAAGCCAGGTCTCTGCTCGCCGCAGGTGGCGCATTCGTAACGGGTGCCCAACTCACACGGAATTTCTTTGTCTTAAAGAAAGGGATTCCCAAGAGGGCCAGTCCCGAAAGAATCGGTAGAGGGAGGGAGGTTTGGAACGGATTCCTTCTGGACTGGCTCCCTTGGGATCCCTTCTCTAAGACAAAGAAATTCCGTGTGAGTTGGATGCCTGCCGGATGGTCACCTTGGACTCAGCCTGGCCGTTGCCCGCCCGGCGATCCTGACCGCACACTGATGAGCAATCGAGACACCGATCGGCACCAATTCAGCCGCGACTGCCAAGATGGTGCCGCGGCGAGATGATTCCATGCAATCCATTCTGGGCTCCGGCACCTATGACGACAGACAATTTGCGCCTGACGCGTGTCATCTGGGACGGCGTCGTGGGTGCGGCCTGACCAGGGGGCTCGTCCTCCGTAGATGGTGGCGGTGCCCGGCCGGCACCCCACGGCCGGGGCAGCGCTGCTCAGCCGATTCCGAGCATCATGCGGTTGGCCCCAGTGTCGATTGGGCCGCCTGCAAAGWCATCGAAGGCGCGGTCGGCCACGCRGATGMTGTGGCGCTTGATGAACTCCGCGCCTTCGCGGGCACCGTCCTCCGGGTGCTTGAGACAGCATTCCCATTCGAGCACCGCCCAGCCCGGGAAGTCGTAGGCCGCCAGCTTTGAGAAGATGGCGCCGAAGTCGACCTGGCCGTCGCCGAGCGAGCGGAAGCGTCCGGCGCGGTTGATCCACGACTGGAAGCCGCCGTAGACGCCCTGCTTGCCGGTCGGATTGAACTCGGCATCCTTCACGTGGAAAATCTTGATCCGCTCGTGATAGTGGTCGATGTAGGCCAGGTAGTCGAGCTGCTGCAGCACGAAATGGCTCGGGTCGTACAGCAGGCAGGCGCGCGGATGGTGGCCGACGCGCTCGAGGAACATCTCGTAGCTCACGCCGTCGTGCAGGTCTTCGCCGGGATGGATCTCGTAGCAGACGTCGACCCCGGCCTCGTCGAATCGGTCGAGGATCGGCTTCCAGCGCCGCGCCAGCTCGTCGAAGGCCTCCTCGATCAGGCCGGCCGGGCGCGGCGGCCAGGAGTACAGGTAGGGCCAGGCCAGCGCGCCCGAGAAGGTCGCGTGAGCCGTCAGGCCGAGGTGGGCCGAGGCCTGCGCCGCATCGTGCAGCTGCTGCACCGCCCATTGCTGCCGCCTGGCCGGGTCGCCGCGCACTTCGGGCGCGGCGAAGCCGTCGAAGCCCGCGTCATAGGCCGGATGCACGGCCACCAGCTGGCCCTGGAGGTGGGTCGACAGCTCGGTGATCTCGAGGCCGTGGCGGGCCAGCGTGCCCTTCACCTCGTCGCAGTAGGTCTTGCTCTCGGCCGCTTTCCGGAGGTCGAAGATGCGCGTGTCCCAGCTCGGTATCTGCACGCCCTTGTAGCCCAGACCCGCGGCCCAGCCGGCGATCGCGTCGAGGGAGTTGAAAGGCGCTGCGTCGCCCGCGAACTGGGCCAGGAAGATGGCGGGCCCCTGGATGGTCTTCATCGGCTGTCTCCTGCGTTGGTCGCGATGATGATGCCACTGCGCGAGCTGTCCGACGTCGCGTCGCGGCCACGGCTGCCGTGCACGAAGGCTCGGATCGTTTCAGAATGAACGCCATGTCAACAGTGCGGTGCGCCCGCGCGTTGCCCATATGAAATGAATCAAACCGTTTCCGGTCGCCTGAAGATCGGCCTGTCGGCCTGCTTTTCCCACGCCGATCCCGGGCGCTCGCTGTTCACCAACAAGACCCTACAGTACGTGGAGCAATCGATCGCGCACTGGCTGATGTCGGCCGGCGCGATGGTCGTGATGGTGCCCTGCCCGACGGGGGAGACCGCGCGCGGCGACACCAAGCTGTCGCACTATGCCGAGTGGCTGGATGGCGTCGTGATGCACGGCGGCGCCGATGTCTGGCCCGGAAGCTATGGCGAGGTGCCGCTCAAGKACGCCTGGATCGGCGACCGCATCCGCGACCTCTACGACCTGGCGCTGGTCGAGGCCTTCGAGCAGGCCGGCAAGCCGATCTYCGGGGTCTGCCGCGGCCTCCAGCTGATCAACGTGGCCTTCGGCGGCACCCTCTACCAGGATATCGAGGTACAGCACCCGAGCGGCCTGCGGCACCGCGACGCCGAGACCTACGACCAGAACTTCCACGAGATCAGTATCACGCCCGGGTCGAGGCTCTCGATGCTCTACCCCGGGATGGAGCGAGCGCGCGTCAACAGCATCCACCACCAGGGCGTGAAGGCGCTCGCGCCCGGCTTTGAGATTGATGCCTGGAGCATCCCCGACCGCATCCCCGAGGCCATCCGCCGCAAAGCCGACCGCGGCCGCAGCTACATCGCCGCCACCCAGTGGCATCCCGAGTTTCACACCTACGGCGCGAGCGACACGGTCGACGACACGGCGATCCTGCAAGACTTTCTCTGGGCCTGCGCGACCGCCAAGGTGAGCCCGAGGGGGCCGCTGCGCAGCGCACCGGGCCGCATCCGCAACCGTGCGGCACGGCTGCTGCGGCAGGCGTTGCTGATGCGTTGAAGCGGACTCCGGCGCGCCGATCCGGTCAGCAGCAGCCGAAGCGCCCTTCGCGATAGAAGGGCGCCAGGTCCTCGGCCAGTGCCCTTGCCGTGGCCAGCCAAGCGGCCGGCGCGCCGTCCGACGCCAGCGCGGCGCGCATGCGGGCCAGCAACTCGGCGTTCAGGGCTACCTCGTCGATGCCCTGCACGCGGCCGCCGTCGACCACCCGACGACCGCCAACGAACACCTGAGCGACGTGCGCGCCCTTTGCACGAGCCAGTAGCAAGTCCAGCGGGTCGATGTCCGGGAACAGGCTGTCGTTGTCCAGCGCGTCCCAGTCCAGCACGATCAGGTCGGCGGCTTCGCCGGGCTCGATGCGGCCGCCACGCGCATCGCCGCCGCGCACTGCACTCGGACCATGGCGCGCCGCGAAGTCCCAGAGCTGGCCGCGGGTCATCGTCGTGTCGAAGCCCCAGCCGCGGTGCAGCGCATGGGCCAGCCGCATCTCGCGCAGCGCATCGTCGTCGTCGTCGAAGGCGCCGCCGTCCAGGCCCATCGCGATGCGGCAGCCCTGCTTCAGCATCTCGGGCACCGGCGCGATGCCGGACCTCAGGCCGAGGTTCGAGCTGGTGTTGACCGCGAGGGTGACGCCTCTTTCGGCCAGCAGGGCCAGCTCGTCGGGACGCGCCCAGGCGCAATGCGCGAGCGTGAGCCTGGGACTCAGCAGGCCGATGTCGTCGAGGAAACGAATGATGCCGTCGGGGTGCTCCTGGTCTGCCCATTGCCGCTGGTAGCGCGTCTCGAGGCAGTGCATGTGGACCGGCCTGCCGGTGTCCGCCGACGCGGCTGCAATCGCCGCCATCAGCGGCCTGCTGCACCATTGCACCGCGGTCGGTCCGTATTGCACCGTGACATGCTCTTCCAGGCCGGCTTCGCGCACCCTGTCGGCGACCTCGTCGACCAGCGCCAGTTGTTGTGCCGGCGATACCGGCCTGACCGAAAGCCGGCCGGCGACCGCATCGCGGATGCCCGGCCGCAGCGCCTTCAGCACGTGTGCATCCTCGCAGTAGCCGAGCCCCTGGCGGTCGCGTATCGCGACCGCGAAACCGATGCGCACGCCGACGTCGCGCGCCGCGCGCGCCACCGCGAGCGCCTCGTCCGCATAGTTCATGCCGCCCTGCACGCGCGTGTAGTGGACCATCAGGTTGGCGACGCCGTGCCGCACCGATCGAGCGAAAGAGGTCGCCGCGCAGAGGTACGGGTCCATCCCCGGCAGCACGCCCTGGAACGGCAGCCAGCTTTCGAGCGGGTGGCCGTAGGCGCCGAGGGTCGCGGTGCGGAAGGTGCGTGCGTGGTCGTGCGCATTCGAAAGCGCGGGCAGCACGAGCCGGCGCGGGCCCGGCACCGGGCGATCGAGCGGCGTTATGGCACCGATGCGATCGCCCTCGATCGTGATGCGCTGAGCGGAGCGCGCCGCTTCGGCGCCCGGGTCCGCCAACAGCCAGGCGCAGTCCAGCGAACTGGCGGCGCCCGGCATCACTTGCTCTGGTTGCGGACGTTGCTGACGCCGGCGTCCACCGTGCCGAACACGGTGATGCCGCTGCTGCCCGTGGCGCTGGCGCCGTTGCTGCCGGAAGCGCCGTTCGAGGCGCAGCCTGCCAGGCAGAGCGTGGCGGCGAAGGCCGCCGCAAGAAGTGTCTTCATGCGTATCTCCTCATGCACGCAGGTGCTTGCCGACGATGCCGGCCAGCTCGAACATCGTCACCTGATCCTTGCCGAACACCGGCTTCAGCTTGGCGTCGGCGTTGATCGCGCGCTTGTTCGCCGCGTCCTGCAGGCCGTTGGCCTTGATGTAGTCCCACAGCTTCTTGATGACCTCGGTGCGCGCCACCGGTTCGGCGCCGATCAMCGCGGCCAGCGCGTCGCTGGGCTTGAGCCCGGCGCCCACCTTGCGCGGCGCTTTCGGCGCGGCGGCCTTCTTGGCGGCCGGCTTCTTCGCTGCCGGAGTCTTGGTCACCGCCTTCTTCGCGGTGGCCGGTGCTGCCTTGGCAAAGGTCTTGCGCGGCGGGAACTTGCTGGTCCGCGGCTCGAACTCGAAGGTTACCTTGCCTTCTTCCTTGTTCCACGCCAGGAAGGCCTTGAAGGCGCGGCGCGTGCGCATCGAGACGAACTTGTCGAGCAGGTCGGTCTTGCCGGTGGCCAGCAGCTTTTCGATCTGGGCCCGTTCGACCGGCTGCTGCAGAATGATTTTGCCGGTCTTGAAGGTGCAGCTCGGCGTCGGCTGCGTGGTGGTCGGTACCGACTTCTCGCAGACGTAGTTGCTGCCGTGCTCGAACACCGGCGCGCCGCAGACCGGGCACGGGCCCACGGTGTCCTGCTGGCTGAAGTCGACGATCTCGCCGGTGTCGCCGTTCTTGTCGTCGCCGAAGTCGAACTCGAGCTTCCAGTTCTTCGCTTCCTCGTCGAACTTGAGAATGATCTCGGAAGTGAAGGGCCAGCCGGCCTTCGAGCGGAAGCCTTCCAGCGGGCCGATGTGCTTGTCGTGCAGCAGCACCTCGGCCTCGGCCACCTCGAAGGTGCGGCCGGCCGGCGACTTGCCGAACGAGAAGCCGCAGGGTTCTTGGCCAGGCTTGCCGGTGCAGCTGTAGCGCCGGTAGTTCTCCTTCACCACGCCGCCGCAGTTCGGGCACGGCGTCGCCAATGTCGCGTAGTCGCCCGGCACCGTGTCGCGGTCGTACTCCTTCGCCTTGCGCACGATGTGCTCGGTCATCTCGGCGATCTCGGCCATGAAGGCCGCGCGGCTGAGCTTGCCGTGCTCCATCTGCGCCAGCTTGTATTCCCACTCGCCGGTGAGCTCGGCCTTGGACAGTTCCTCGACGCCGAGCCCGCGCAGCAGCGTCATCAGCTGGAAGGCCTTGGCGGTCGGGATCAGTTCGCGGCCTTCGCGCAGGATGTACTTCTCGGCCAGCAGCCCTTCGATGATGGCCGCGCGCGTGGCGGGTGTGCCGAGGCCCTTCTCCTGCATTGCCTCGCGCAGTTCGTCGTCGTCGATGGTCTTGCCCGCGCCTTCCATGGCGCCGAGCAGCGTGGCTTCGGAGTAGCGCGCCGGCGGCCGGGTCTTCAGGCCCTTGAGGTCGACCGCTTCGGCCTTCACCACCTCGCCGGGCTTGACCGGCACCAGCCGCTTGCCGTCCTTGTCGTCTTCCTTCTCGTCGTCCTCGGCCTCCTTGCCCCAGATCGCGAGCCAGCCGGCCTTCACGAGCACCTTGCCGTCGGTGCGGAACGGGTACTTCTTGCCACCCTGCTCCACCGTGCTGATGCGCGTCGTGACCTGGTATTCGGCGCTCGGGAAGAACACCGACATGAAGCGCCGGACCACGAAGTCATAGAGCTTCTGCTCGGCATCCGACAGGCCGCTGGGGGCCTGCAAGGTCGGGATGATCGCAAAGTGATCGCTGACCTTGGCGTTGTCGAAGATGCGCTTCGACGGCTTCACGTAGTTGTTGTCGACCGCCTGCCGGGCGAAGGGCGCGAGGTGCTTCATGCCGCTGTTGGCGAGCATCTTCATCGTGTCCTTGACCACCGGCAGGTAGTCCTCGGGCAGCGCGCGCGAGTCGGTCCGCGGGTAGGTCAGCGCCTTGTGGCGCTCGTAGAGGCTCTGCGCCAGCGCCAGCGTGGTCTTGGCGCTGAAGCCGAAGCGGCCGTTGGCCTCGCGCTGCAGCGAGGTCAGGTCGAACAGCAGCGGCGAGGCGCTGGTGGTGGGCTTGCTCTCTTCGGTGACGGTGGCCGGCTTGCCGCGGGCGGCATCGGCGATCTCGCGCGCCTCGCGCTCGTTCCAGACCCGGTCGGCGCGCTGCTCGGGGTCGGGCACGCCGTCGGGGCCGGGCGGTGGCTTCTTCCAGTTCGGGTCGAACCACTTGCCTGGGTAGGCGCCGGCCTCGGCCAGGAAGCTGCCGTGCACTTCCCAGTAGTCCCGGCTCACGAACTTGCGGATCTTCTCCTCGCGCTCGACCACCACCGACAGCGTGGGCGTCTGGACCCGGCCGACGGTGGTCAGGAAGAAGCCGCCATCGCGCGAATTGAAGGCGGTCATGGCGCGCGTGCCGTTGATGCCGACCAGCCAGTCGGCCTCGGAGCGCGAGCGCGCGGCGTCGGCCAGGCCCTGCATCTGCTGCTCGCTGCGCAACTGGTCAAAGCCGTCGCGGATCGCCTGCGGCGTCATAGACTGCAGCCACAGGCGCTTGACCGGCTTGCCCAGCGGCGCCTTGCCGCCGGCGTACTGCTCGATCAGGCGGAAGATCAACTCGCCTTCGCGGCCCGCGTCACAGGCGTTGACGAGTTGCGTCACGTCCTTGCGCTTGGCCTGCTTGACCACGGCGTTGAGCCGGGTCTTGGTCTTGTCGACCGGCTTCAGGTCGAAGTGCGGCGGAATCACCGGCAGGTTGGCGAAGCTCCACTTGCCGCGCTTGACGTCGAACTCCTCGGGCGCCTGGATCTCCACCAGGTGGCCGACGGCACTGGTCACGACGTACTTGTCGTTCTCGAAGTGCTCGTCGTGCTTGTCGAACTTGCCGGCCACCGGCGTCAGCGCGCGCACGATGTCCTGGGCCACCGACGGCTTCTCTGCAATCACCAAAGTTTTCATCAACGAATCCTATTCATCCTGTTCTGTCCATCGCAAAGACCAGTGAGAGGCCGGCGCCGGGCCGCCCCAAGGCGGCCTGCGCCCCCTCGGGGGGCAGCGACCACACGAAGTGGGGAGCGTGGGGGCGACATCCTTACAATCTGGCGCTTCTCGCGTGYGTACGCGCACGCGCATGCGTACATTTCAAACTAACAGACTTCGGCGATGCCTTCCAAATCTCCCATTTCCGGCGGCCGCCGAATCCAGACGCGGCGCTCCAGCGTCCATGGCAACGGCGTCTTCGCCGTGCAGGATATTGCAGAAGGCGAGACGCTCATCGAGTACAAGGGCGAGGTAATCTCGTGGAAGGAGGCGCTGCGCCGGCACCCGCACGACCCGGCCCAGCCCAACCACACCTTCTACTTCCACATCGACGACGACCGCGTGATTGACGGCAACGTCAAGGGCAATGCGGCCCGCTGGATCAACCATTCGTGCGATCCGAGCTGCGAGGCCGACGAGCAGGACGGCCGGATCTTCATCAAGGCCTTGCGCAACATCGCCGCCGGCGAGGAGTTGAGCTACGACTACGGCCTGGTCATCGACGAACCCTACACCGACAAGCTGTTGTCTGAATTCCCGTGCTGGTGCGGCTCGGCGGACTGCCGGGGCACGCTGCTGGCACCGAAGGACGATGACGGCGACAAGAAGAAAAAGAAGAGCAAGAAGAAGAACAAGAAGAAATCCGGCAAGAAGGCTGACAAGAAGAGCGCCAAGGCCGAGAAGTCCGAGAAGCGCTGAGCAACATGGCCGCCCCCTGGTTCGAGGACGAGATCGCGCAGGGCCTGCAGCCGTTGCTGCCCGGCCTGCGGGTCGAGGTGCTGGCCGAGATCGACTCCACCAACAGCGAGCTGATGCGCCGTGCGCGCGATGGCCGCAGCGCGCCGGTGCTGCTGGTGGCCGAGCGCCAGACGGCCGGCCGCGGCCGGCTGGGCCGATCCTGGCAGAGCGCGCAGGAGGCCGGGGAGCCGGCGTCGCTGACCTTCTCGCTGGGCCTGTCGCTGGCGCCGCGGGACTGGTCCGGCCTGTCGCTGGCGGTCGGCGTCAGCGTGGCCGAGAGCCTGGACCCGTCCCAGGCCGCCGGGCTGAAGCTCAAGTGGCCCAATGACCTGTGGCGGCAGGAGCGCAAGCTCGTCGGCATCCTGATCGAGACCGCCCTGCTCCAGCCGGACGTCGTCGAGCGCTACCTGGTGATCGGGATCGGCATCAACATCGGGCCGCGCGAAGCCCAGGGGATGAGCACGCCGCCGGCCTGGCTGAAGGAATGGCTTCCGGAGGCGACGCCGGGCGAGGTGCTGCGCGAGATCGCCGCGCCGCTGGTGCGCGACGTGCAGCTCTTCAACGAGAGCGGCTTTGTGCCTTTCGCGGCCCGTTTTGCCGAGCGCGACGTCCTGCGTGGCCGCGACGTCCTGCTCAGCGACGGCAGCGAAGGGCATTGCGAGGGCGTGGGCTGGGGCGGCGAGCTGCTGGTCCGCACCGCCGCCGGCGTCCAACTGATCAGCAGCTCCGAAGTCAGTGTTCGCCCTCAGGGCGTTCCGCGATGATGCTGCGCTGGGTCGTCGTCGCACTCCTGATCGCCAACCTGGGCTATTTCGTCTGGACCCGCGGCGGCCTCGCCCTCTTCGGCGCCGAGCCGGCCCGCTTCAGCGAGACCGAGCCGCAGCGCCTGCAGCAGCAGGTCCGGCCGGAGATGCTGCAGATCCGGCCGAACCCGCCGGCGAAGCCCTAGCCTAGCCGGACCCTGCCCCCGCCCCTGCCTTGGCGTGGGGGCTGGCATCGATCCTCATGCTCACCAGCGTCCCCGGTGGCTGCTGGCCCAGGTGCGCGTCCTCCAGCCGGACCGTCGCGAAGTGCTGGCGCGCGATCTCGCGCACGATCGGCAGCCCCAGTCCGGAGCCGTCGGCCTCGTTGCCCAGCACCCGGTAGAAAGGCTGGAACACCAATTCGCGATCGTGCTCGGCGATGCCCGGGCCGTTGTCCTCGACCTGCAGCACCAGGACGTGGCCGAAGGGATCGGCCAGCACCCGCGCCGTGATCACGCCGGGCCGTTCGGGCACCGAGGGCGTGTAGTTGATCGCGTTGTCGACCAGGTTGCGCACCAGCTCCTTCAGCAGCGTCGGATTGCCGTCGAACACCACCCCGGGCGAGCCCGCCTCGGCGCCCTCGTAGCCGAGGTCGATGCGCTTGTCGATCGCCCGCGGCACGGCCTCGCGCACCACCTCGATCGTCAGCCGGGCAAGGTCGCAGGGCTGGCGGCCGATGTTGGTGCCGCTGCCCTCGGCGCGGGCCAGCGACAGCAGCTGGTTGACCGTGTGCGTGGCGCGCACGCTGGCGCGGCCGATCTGCTTGAGCGACTTCTTGAGTTCCTCGGCGTTGGCACCTTCGCGCTGCGCCAGGTCGGCCTGCATGCGCAGGCCCGCCAGCGGCGTCTTGAGCTGATGCGCCGCGTCGGCCAGAAAGCGCTTCTGCGTGCCGATCGAGTCGCTGAGCTTGTTCAGCAACTCGTTGACCGACTGCACCAGCGGCACCACCTCGAGCGGCACCGAGGATTCGTCCAGCGGGCTCAGGTCGCCGGGCTTGCGTTCGCGGATCCGCGCCTCGACCACCGACAGCGGCTTGATGCCGCGCACCAGCGCCAGCCAGATCAGCAGCACGGCCAGCGGCAGGATCGCGAACTGCGGCAGCAGCACGCCCTTGATGATCTCGGTCGCCAGCACCGACTGCTTCTCGCGCGTCTCGGCCACCTGCAGCAGCGCCAGCGGCGCATCGGGCGTGCTGCCGGCGACCCATAGCGAAGCGATCCGGACCTGCCGGCCGTGCATCTGGCCGTCGCGCAGGTAGACGACGCCGGGCACCGGCGGATCGTCCGTGCCCGGGAAAGGCACCTCGCGCTCGCCGCTCAGCAGCGTGCCGTGGCCGTCGAGCAGCTGGTAGTAGACCTGGTCGACTTCGTCGCTGCCGAGGATCTCGCGCGCCGGCTGCGGCAGCACGAACTTGATTTGGCCGTTGTCCGTGTCGACCAGCCGGGCCAGCGTCTGGATGTTGGATTCGAGTGCCCGGTCGAAGGGCGCATTGGCGATGCCCTGCGCCACCAGCCAGGTCACGCCGATGCTGACCGGAACCAGCAGCAGCAGCGGCGTGAGCATCCAGTCGAGGATTTCGCCGAACAGGGAGCGCTGGGCGCGCTGGAAGAGTTTGACCAAGCGAGGGGCGAGCCGGTGCGAGGCCGGCTAGGAAGGAATCTTCTCGAGGCAGTAGCCGAGTCCGCGCACCGTGGCGATGCGCACCGGCCCCTTCTCGATCTTCTTGCGCAGCCGATGGATGTAGACCTCGATCGCGTTGAGGCTGACCTCCTCGCCCCATTCGCACAGGCGCTCGACCAGCTGGTCCTTGCTGACCAGGCGCCCGGCGCGCTGCAGCAGGACCTCGAGCAGACCCAGTTCGCGGGCTGACAGTTCGATCATCTTGCCGTCGATGGTCGCCACCCGGCCCGCCTGGTCGTAGACCAGCGGGCCATGCTTGATCGCGTTGCTGGTGCTGCCCATGCCGCGCCGCGTGAGGGCCCGCACGCGGGCTTCGAGCTCCTGCAGCGAGAAGGGCTTGGCCATGTAGTCGTCGGCCCCGTAGTCCAGGCCCTTGACCCGTTCCTCGACGCTGTCGGCCGCGGTCAGCACCAGCACCGGCAGCTGCGAGCCGCGGGCTCGCAAGCGCTTGAGGATTTCGAGGCCGTGCAGGTTGGGCAGGCCGAGGTCGAGGATCAGCAGGTCGAATTCGCTGTTGGTCATCAGCGCGGCATCGGCCTGCGAGCCGGTCGCCACGTGGTCGACCGCCGCGCCCGAGGTGCGCAGGCTGCGCAGCAGGGCGTCGGCCAGCACCTGGTCGTCTTCTGCAATCAGTATTCGCATGGTGCCTTGCCTCCAGACAGCTTCGAATTCTAGGCCGCTGTATAGGCTTCGAGTCCGATGGTTACCACGGTGGCGATCTCGCTGCCGACGCTGGCGCGGAACTCGTCCTCGGCCTGCGCCACGGCGTTGCGGAAAGCCTCGAGCCAGGCCAGGCCGTCGGTGGTGAACAGCACCCGCCGCGCCCGCGCATCGAGCGGGTCAGGCTCGCGCGTGACCAGGCCCCAGGCCTCGCACTGGTCGACCAGCGTGCCCATCGCCTGCTTGGTCATGCCGGCGCGCTCGGCCAACTCGGTCAGCCGCGAGCCCTCGCGCGCCAGGTGCCGCGTGATGTGGATGTGGGCGGCGCTCACCTGCGCGCGGGCGGCCAGGTTCGACAGTGCCAGCGGCACCTCGGGGTCGTGCGCCATCAGTGCCAGCACGCGCTCGTCGAAGCGGCGCATCGCATGGCCCAGCAGACGCCCCAGGTGGGTCTGGCGCCAGGCGTCGGAGGGGATTTCCATGGGGCCAAATGGTAAGGCAAACTGACCAAAAAATGCCGAACTCGATCTGTATCAGCCGCTACACTACTGTTCAAGCATCCAGCCTGTGGTTAAAAGCAGCAGGATGAATTTCCTGCAACCCGTTGATATTCAAGGAGTTTCCCCAAATGGACGCACTCGTCAAAGGCACCAGCATCTCGGTCCCCAACAGCGAAAAGGCCAAGGCCCTGCAGGCCGCCCTGGCCCAGATCGAAAAGCAGTTCGGCAAGGGCACCATCATGCGGCTGGGCGAGGGCGAGGCCCTTGAAGACATCCAGGTGGTCTCCACCGGCTCGCTGGGCCTGGACATCGCGCTCGGCGTCGGCGGCCTGCCGCGCGGCCGGGTGATCGAAATCTACGGTCCTGAATCCTCCGGCAAGACCACGCTCACGCTGCAGGTCATCGCCGAGATGCAGCGCCAGGCCGGCACCTGCGCCTTCGTCGATGCCGAGCACGCGCTCGACGTCCAGTACGCCCAGAAGCTTGGCGTCAACCTGTCCGACCTGCTCATCAGCCAGCCCGACACCGGCGAGCAAGCGCTCGAGATCGTCGATTCGCTGGTGCGCTCCGGCGCGGTCGACCTGATCGTGGTCGACTCGGTCGCCGCGCTCACGCCCAAGGCCGAAATCGAAGGCGAAATGGGCGATTCACTGCCCGGCCTCCAGGCCCGCCTGATGAGCCAGGCGCTGCGCAAGCTCACCGCCACCATCAAGAAGACCAACTGCATGGTCATCTTCATCAACCAGATCCGCATGAAGATCGGTGTCATGTTCGGCTCGCCCGAAACCACCACCGGCGGCAATGCGCTCAAGTTCTACGCCTCGGTGCGGCTCGACATCCGCCGCATCGGCACCATCAAGAAGGGCGACGAGGCCATCGGCAACGAGACCAAGGTCAAGGTGGTCAAGAACAAGGTGTCGCCGCCGTTCAAGACGGCCGAGTTCGACATCCTGTTCGGCGAGGGCATCAGCCGCGAGGGCGAGATCATCGACATGGGGGTCAATGCCAAGATCGTCGACAAGTCGGGCGCCTGGTATGCCTACAACGGCGAGAAGATCGGCCAGGGCCGCGACAACGCACGCGAGTTCCTGCGCGAGAACCCCGATCTGTCGCGCGAGATCGAGAACAAGGTGCGCGAGTCGCTGGGCATTCCGCTCCTGGCTGAGGCGGTCGAGAACGCCAATGCTGCAGCGGTCGAGAAGGCCGACAAGCCCGAGAAGGCCGACAAGGCCGACAAGAAGTAATCCGGCGCGCCATGGCCTTTAGTGCGCCGTCGCTCAAGGGGCGCGCCCTGCGCCTCTTGAGCCAGCGCGAGCATTCGCGCGCCGAACTCGAGCGCAAGCTCAAGAAGTACGAGGAAGAGGCCGGCACCCTGGCCCGCGCCCTCGACGAACTGACGGCCAAGGATTTCATCAGCGAGGCGAGGGTGGTGCAGTCGGTGCTGCACCAGCGCGCGTCCCGCATGGGCGCCGCCCGGGTCCGGCAAGAGCTGCTGCACAAGGGCATCGCGCCCGAGGCGGTGGCCGAAGCGGTGGCGGGGCTGCAGGGCAGTGAATACGACCGCGCCCTCGAGGTCTGGACGCGCCGCTTCGGCGAACTGCCGAAAGACGCGACCGAACGTGCCCGCCAAGTGCGATTCCTGATGGCGCGGGGATTCGCCAGTGGTGTCGTCGCCAAGGTCCTGCGCCACGACCCGGAAGAGTAGGGCGGCGCAGCCCGGGGGCGAGCTACAGCCGCAGCATCAGCTTGAGGTTCTGCACCGCGGCGCCGCTCGCGCCCTTGCCCAGGTTGTCTAGCCGCGCAATCACCACTGCATGCCGGTGGTCCTCGTTCGGGAACACGCGGATCTCCAACAGGTTGGTGTCGTTGAGCGCCAGCGCATCGATCTTGCCGTCCGGCGTCGGCGGCAGCACCTTCACGAACTTCTCCGGCGTGTTGCTTTTCGCGTAGTGCGCGGCCAGTGCGTCGTGCAGGTGGGCGGCGCTCGGGCGGTCGGGCAGGTCGTCCAGGTGCAGCGGCAACTGCACCAGCATGCCCTGCTTGAAGTTGCCCACCGAGGGGATGAAGACCGGCCGGCGCGTGAGCCCGGTGTACTTCATGATCTCGGGGATGTGCTTGTGCTTGAGCCCCAGCGCGTAGGTCTCGAACAGCGGCGCCTCGCCCTTTTCGTAGGCCTCGATCATGGTCCGGCCGCCGCCCGAATAGCCGCTGACCGAGGGCAGGGCGATCGGGAAGTCCGGTGGCAGCAGCCCGGCGTCGACCAGCGGGCGGACGATTGCGATGGCGCCGGTGGCGTAGCAGCCGGGGTTGGCGACGCGCTCGGCCCGGGCGACCGCGTCGGCGTGGCCCGCCACGAGTTCCGGGAAGCCGAACACCCAGCCGGCCGCCGTGCGGTGCGCGGTCGAGGCGTCGATGATCTTCGGGCGGCGGCCCTGGAGCTGATCGATCAGCGCCACCGATTCGCGTGCCGCGTCGTCATGCAGGCAGAGCACGACCAGGTCGACGCCGGCCATCAGCTCGCGCTTGGCGGCGACGTCCTTGCGCCGCTCGGGCGCGATGCTCACGAGTTCGATATGCGGCATCGTCTGGAGCCGCTCGCGGATCTGGAGACCGGTGGTTCCGGCCTCGCCATCGATGAAGACCTTGGRCATATGCAAGCCTCGTGTGCCTTGGGAGTAAATACGTATTGACCACAAATCAGGGTCAATTGTTGGTGCGGCGCACCATGATACAGTCCCCTGCTGTCCGCCGCCCCCGCCCTCAAGGCGCCGTGGCCCGTGGGCAACAACCACCTTCTCCGTTCTCCAAACCCCGTTCCGAGAGACACCCTCATGAAGATTCACGAGTACCAAGGCAAGGAAATTCTTGCCAAGTTCGGCGTGCCCGTACCCCGCGGCATCCCGGCGTACACAGTTCAGGAGGCGGTCGAGGCCGCCCAGAAGCTCGGCGGCCCGGTCTGGGTCGTCAAGGCCCAGATCCACGCGGGCGGCCGCGGCAAGGGCGGGGGCGTCAAGGTCGCCAAGTCGATCGAGGACGTCAAGAAGCTGGCCGGCGAGATCCTCGGAATGCAGCTCAAGACTCACCAGACCGGCCCCGAAGGCCAGAAGGTCCGTCGCCTCTACATCGAGGACGGCGCCGACATCCAGAAGGAATACTATGTCTCGGTCGTGACCGACCGCGCGACGCAGAAGGTGGCCTTCATCGCTTCCAGCGAAGGCGGCATGGACATCGAGGAAGTGGCCCACTCCTCGCCCGAGAAGATCGTCACCGAGTTCGTCGACCCGCTGACCGGCCTCGGCGACGCGCAGGCCAAGAAGATTGCCGACGCGATCGGCATCCCGGCCGACTCCACGCCCCAAGCCGTGGACGTCTTCAAGAAGCTCTACACCTGCTACATGCAGACGGATGCCTCGCTGGTCGAGATCAACCCGCTCAACCGCGACGGCAAGGGCAACATCGTCGCCCTCGACGCCAAGTTCAACTTCGACAGCAACGCGCTGTTCCGCCACCCTGAGATCGTGGCCCTGCGCGACCTCGACGAAGAAGATGCGGCCGAAGTCGAAGCCAGCAAGTTCGACCTCGCCTACATCAGCCTCGACGGCAACATCGGCTGCCTGGTGAACGGCGCCGGCCTGGCGATGGCCACCATGGACACCATCAAGCTGTTCGGCGGCGAGCCGGCCAACTTCCTCGACGTCGGCGGCGGCGCCACCCCCGAGAAGGTGACCGAAGCCTTCAAGATCATGCTGAAGAACAAGAATGTCGAGGCCATCCTAGTCAACATCTTCGGCGGCATCATGAAGTGCGACACCATCGCCACCGGCGTGATCGCAGCCTGCAAGGCGGTGAACCTGCAAGTGCCGCTGGTCGTGCGCATGAAGGGCACCAACGAAGTCGAAGGCAAGAAGCTCCTCGCCGATTCGGGCCTCCCGATCATTAGCGCCGACACGATGGCCGAAGCGGCTCAACAAGTGGTTGCGGCCGTCGCCAAGTAAGGAACAAGTCATGTCGATCTACATCAACAAAGACACCAAAGTCATCACGCAAGGCATCACCGGCAAGACCGGCCAGTTCCACACCGAGAAGTGCCAGGAATACGCGAACGGCAAGAACTGCTTCGTGGCCGGCGTGAATCCGAAGAAGGCCGGCGAGTCGATCTTCAACATCCCGATCTACGCCTCGGTCAAGGAAGCGGCTTCGGAAACCGGCGCCACGGTGTCGGTGATCTACGTGCCGCCGGCCGGCGCTGGCGCCGCCATCTGGGAAGCCGTCGAGGCCGACCTCGACATGGCGATCTGCATCACCGAGGGCATCCCGGTTCGCGACATGCTCGAAGTGCGCAACAAGATGCGCGCCAAGGAAGCCGCGGGCGGCAAGAAGACGCTGCTGCTGGGCCCGAACTGCCCCGGCCTGATCACGCCCGACGAGATCAAGATCGGCATCATGCCCGGCCACATCCATCGCAAGGGCCGCATCGGCGTGGTCAGCCGCTCCGGCACCCTGACCTATGAAGCCGTGGCCCAGCTCACCGAGATCGGCCTCGGCCAGTCGTCGGCGGTCGGCATCGGCGGCGACCCGATCAACGGCCTGAAGCACATCGACGTGATGAAGGCCTTCAACGACGATCCCGACACCGACGCGGTCATCATGATCGGCGAGATCGGCGGACCCGACGAGGCCGACGCAGCCCGCTGGTGCAAGGAGAACATGAAGAAGCCGATTGTCGGTTTCATCGCCGGCGTCACGGCGCCTCCGGGCAAGCGCATGGGCCACGCCGGCGCGCTGATCTCGGGTGGTGCCGACACGGCCGATGCCAAGCTGGCCATCATGGAAGAGAGCGGTTTCACGGTCACGCGCAACTTCTCGGAGCTCGCGAAGCGCCTCAAGGCACTCCTGTAACCAGCCTCGTTTTCTCGCTCGACCACACAAGAGAAGGGCGCCCGCAACCAGGTTGCGGGCGCCTTTTCAATCAATAACAGTGGAATAAAGAGACATGGAATTCCTTCAAACCACGGACTTCTGGATCGGTCTGCTCAAGATCGTCTGGATCAACATCATTCTCTCGGGCGACAACGCGGTCGTGATCGCGATGGCCGCCCGCTCGCTGCCGCCCCAGCAGCAGCGCACGGCCGTGCTGTTCGGCTCCGGTGCGGCGGTGGTGCTGCGGATCCTCCTGACGGTGGTCGCGGCCAAGCTGCTGGCGCTGCCCTATCTGCAGATCATCGGCGGCTTGCTGCTGCTCTGGATCGGCACCCAGTTGCTCAGCGGCGAGGAGGAGGGCGAGGGCGAGGACAAGGAGTACGGCAGCATGCTGGCCGCGGTTCGCACCATCCTGCTGGCCGACCTGGTCATGAGCCTGGACAACGTGATCGCGGTCGCCGCGGCTGCGCAGGGCAGCATGGTGCTACTGATCCTCGGCCTGGCGATCAGCATCCCGCTGGTGATCTTCGGCAGCACCCTGATGATCAAGCTGATGGAGCGCTTCCCGATCATCGTAATGCTCGGCGCGGCGCTGATTGGCTGGGTGGCCGGCGAAACCATCGCCAGCGATACCATCCTGCGCGATATGCTCACGGCCAATCCGTGGCTGCACTATGCTGCCGCGGCGGCCGGCGCGGCGTTCGTGTTGGCAGTCGGAAAATGGCTGCAAAAGCGATCTCACGCCGCCGGCTGAGAAGCAGCAAGCAGCCCACCAACCTCTGAGACATGGCGAATCCCGGCACTTCAGTTTCCAGCGATCCCGGCGTGCTGACCTGGGAATTCGCCGCGCTCACCGATCCGGGTCGGGTCCGCGCCAACAACGAGGACACGATCGCCTTCGAGCCCTCGCTCGGGCTGGTGCTGCTGGCCGACGGCATGGGCGGCTACAACGGCGGCGAGGTCGCCAGCGGCATGGCAATTGCGCTGCTGCAGGCCAGTTTCGGCCGCTGGCTCGCGCATGCCGGGCCGCAGGCGCACCCGAGGGCGGTCAAACGCGCCCTGCAGGCCGGCATCGACGAGGCCAACGCGGCCATTCTCGAAGCCGGCATCGCCAACGTGCAGCTCCAGGGCATGGGGACCACCCTGGTTCTGGCCGCCTTCGGGCCGCAGCGAGCCATCGTCGGCCACATCGGCGACTCGCGCTGCTACCGCCTGCGGGGCGACAAGCTCGAACTACTCACGCGCGACCATTCGCTGATGCAGGAGCAGCTCGACGCCGGCGCCATCACGCCGGAGCAGGCCGTCCAGTCGCCGCATCGCAACCTGGTGACCCGGGCGCTCGGCATCGAGCGCCATGTCGACCTCGAGATGCACGAGCACGGCGTGATGCCCGGCGACCTGTTCCTGCTGTGCTCGGACGGGTTGTCCGAGATGGTGTCGAGCGAGCAGATTTTCACGATTTTGTTACAAAGCGACGACTTGCCGGAGAAAGCAACACTTTTGGTTGCAACTGCGAACGACAATGGCGGCAGGGATAACATTTCGGTTGTCCTGGCCCGGGCGGGTGGGACCAAGGCCCCCGGGGCGACCGGCCAGTGATGGTTTCGAAGCCTGCGCTGCAGGAGCCCCGCGGTGAACAAGATAACGAGATCCAGGAGTCGGCCATGCCGAAATTGATCGTGTCGATCGACGGCGTCGTGATCAAGGACGTCACGCTCGCCAAGGACCGGACCACGCTGGGGCGTCGGCCCTACAACGACATAGTGGTCGACAATCTCGCGATCAGCGGCGAGCATGCCGTGCTGCATATGATCGGCAGCGATGTCTACCTGGAAGATCTCAACAGCACCAACGGCACCTACGTCAATGGCCGCGCCATCAAGAAGCAGGCGCTCGAGCAGAACGACGTCATCGAGGTCGGCAAGTACAAGATCCGCTACTTGGCAGGCAACACCGCGGCGACCGCGAGCCTGATCCCGGTCCGGTCCGTGGAGCCGCCTTCGGGGCCGGTTTCGCTGTCGACCGAACCCACGGTGCAGTCGCCGCTCGGCGGCGGCACGGCCGGTGCGGCGGTCATGCGGGTGCTTTCCGGCTCCGCGGCCGGGCGAGAGCTCTCGCTGCAGAAGGTCGTCACCACCATCGGCAAGCCCGGCCTGGCGGTCGCCGCGGTCACGCGCCGGCTGCACGGCTACGTGGTGGCGCCGATCGACGGCGAGACGCAACTCAACGGCGAGCCGCTCGCCGGCGAGGCCGTGGCGCTGCAGGATGGCGACGTGCTCGAACTCGGCGGCACGCGGATGCAGTTCGTCATCAGCTGACCGCGTTCTGAGTCTCCTGCTCCCCCGGAGGCCGGGGCGATGAATGTGCTGCGGCGCCTGGCCCCCCGCGTCGCGATCACGCTGCTGCCCGTGTTGCTGGCCCTGGTGCATGTGCTGGGTGGCTGGCAGCTGCCTTTTCTCGACCGGCTCGACCGCTTCATCTACGACGTGCGGCTGCGTGCGACCCTGCCGGGCACGCTCGACCCGCCATCGTCATCGTCGACATCGATGACCCGAGCCTGCAACGGCTCGGGCAATGGCCCTGGGGCCGCGACCAGCTGGCCCGGCTCACCATCGAGATCATGGAGCGCCAGCAGGCCCGGGTGCTCGGGTTCGACGTGCTGTTCGTCGAGCCCGATGCCAGTGTCGGGGCTCGAGACGCTGAGCCAGCTCACCGGGCCCTTCTAGGACCGGGTCGCCTTCGCCCAGGAGATCGAGCGGCTCGCGCCCCTGCTCGACCGCGATGCCGCCTTCGCGAAGACGCTCGCCGGCTGGCGGGTGGTCTTTGGTTTCTATTTCACCCAGACGGCGGAGCCCCGCGCCAAGGGCCGGTTGCCGACCCCGGTGCTGCCGGCCGGCACCTTCCCCGCGGGCCGGGCGTACACGACGCGCTGGAACGGATTCGACGGCAGCATTCCGCTGCTGGCCGAGGCGGCGCCTGCCGGCGGCTTCCTGAACGTGGTGCTCGACGGCAGCGTGGATGGCGTCGTGCGCTCGGTACCGCTGATCGCTCGCTACGAAGGGAACAGCGCGCAGTCCGGTTACTACGAATCGCTGGCGCTGATGGTCCACCGCCTGGCGCTCGACTCCGGGGACCTCGCGTCGGTGCTGGCCCCGGCCGGGCCGCGAGCCAGTCCGCCGCCTCTGGAGGCGCTGAGCGTGTCGGCCGGGGACAAGCGCCTGCGCAGGCCAGCGTGCTGGTGCCGCCCCGCGGCGCGTCGCGTTGGCGCCCGCCGAACTGAAGGACAAGATCGTGCTCGTCGGCTCGACCGCGCCGGGTCTGCAGGATCTGCGGTCGACCCCGGTCGGGGCCGACTTCCCGGAGTCGAAGTGCTTGCTAACATCGTCTCTGGGCTCCTGGATTCAAGGATCCGGCAGTTCCCGACTATGCGCTGGGCTACGAACTGGTCATTTTGCTAGCGGCCGGCTTGGCGCTGGCCTTCGGCCTCTCGCTGCGCGCCGCGCGCGGTCGGGGTCGCATTACTGATCTGCGCGGTGCTGATCGGCCTCAACAGCACTCTCTACCGCCGGCTTGGTGCTGCCGCTGGCCGCTTCCCTGGTCATGGTCGCGCTGTACTACGTGCTGAACATGAGTGGGGGCTACTTCATCCCGAAAACAAGGAACTCACCGTGATGTTCTGCGACATTTGCGGCTTCACGCGGCTGGCCGAGCAGATGGCGCCGGCCGACTTGCAGGCCTTCCTGAACATCTTCTTCAGCAGGCTGAGCGAGATCATCAGCGCCCACCGCGGCACGGTCCAAGTACATGGGCGACTGCGTGATGGTCTTCTGGGGCGCTCCGGTTGAAGCATGCCGAGCATGCCGAACTGGCCGTCCGGGCGGCCGTCGAGATGGTCGCTGCGCTGCAGGAACTGAACGACAGGCAGCAGCCGGGCGGGCTGCCGCGGATCCAGGTCGGCATCGGCATCAACACCGGCGTGATGAGCGTCGGCGACATGGGCTCGGCCGTGCGCCGCAGCTACACCGTGGTCGGCGTTGCGGTCAACCTGGCGTCGCGGTTCGAAGGCCTGGGCGTGCACTACGGGTTCGAGATCGTCGTCAGCGCGGCGACCCAGCGCACGGCGTCCGGCTTCGTCTGGCGGGAGCTCAACACGGTGCTCCAGGGAAAGGAACGGACGGTGCGGATCTTTACGCCCGTTGCGAGGATCCAAGATGCCAGCGCGGCGCTCCGGGCCGAGCTTCAGCGCTGGGATGGAGTGCTTTCCGCTTATCGCCGACAGGATTGGTTACAAGGACAGGCTATGCTGGCGCCCCTAGTCGCCGCGGATGCCAAAAAAGTCCTTTACCAGCTGTGCGCGCAGCGTTTAGCCTCGATGTTATTGCAGTCCGAGGACCCTTAGTGGGACGGCGCAACCCGGTTCGATTCGAAGTAGCGGCCTGCGGGCTGGAAAGTCATAAGGTCTCGCGAAATGCAGGTGCGTGTATTGGGGTGCTCAGGTGCCATCGCCAAGGACTGCCGCACGACCTCCTTCCTGGTCGATAGCGATCTGCTGGTCGATGCCGGTACCGGCGTCGGCGATCTCACCCTGGACGAGATGGCCGCGATCGACGATGTGGTGCTGACGCATTCGCACCTCGATCACGTCGCCGCCCTGCCGCTGATGCTCGACACGGTCGCCGGCCTCCGCACCCGGCCGCTGCGCGTGCATGCGCTGCGCGCGACCATCGAGGCGCTGCGCGCCCATGTGTTCAACAACGTCATCTGGCCCGATTTTGCGAGCATCCCGAGCCGGGAGGCGCCGTTCGTGAGCTTCCATGACCTGGTCGTCGGCCAGGAGCTGCAGTTGGGGACCCGGGCGCTGAAGCATGTCGAGGTGTTGCCGGCCGTGCACGCGGTGCCGGCCTGCGGCTTCGCGGTGCGCTGCGCGCAGGGCGGGGCAAACTGGGTGTTCAGCGGCGACACCGAACGTAACGCGCCCTTCTGGAACCGCGTGAACCAGATCGACGTCGCAATCCTGGTGATCGAGACCGCGTTCAGCAACCGGGAGCAGGCGCTGGCGCGACGCAGCCTTCACCTGTCGCCGGCAACGCTGGCGGACGAACTGGCGCAGATTGCGCCGGGGCGCAACTACCCGATCTACATCACCCATACCAAGCCGGCCGAGACGGAAGAGATCATGAGCCAGATCGACGCCATCTCGGACAGCTCGCGCATGGCCAGCGGCGGCCGTGCCGCCTGGGACATTCGCTGGCTGCAGGCGGACGAAGTGCTGCAGATCTGATTTGCTACCTATGTGTTGCATTTTCTCTCGCATCAGAAATAATGTAACGCATGGATAGCAAAACCGCCGCACCAATCTCTTCGCTGTCCGAGGTCGGCGCGACCATTCGCAGCGCGCGCCGCCGCAAGAAGCTTTCCCAGGCCGCATTGGGCGAGCGTGCCGGCCTTTCGCGCATGCCGGTTTACCGGCTCGAGGCCGGAAAAGATATCTCCCTGGCCTCGCTGCTCGCCATGCTCGCGCCGCTCGGCCTGGCGCTGAGCCTGGATCCGCGCGAGCCCGGCCCGCTGCGCGCGGCCGACTTGGCGCGGGCCTTCGCTCACCTGCAAGAGCCCGACGAAGCATGACGGCGCTGCCCGAAAAACTGCGGGACCTGCAGCTCGCCGTCGATGGCCAGTCACAGGCCCTGCTCACCAAGCAATCGATCTATTCGCTGGTCTATGAAGCGGAGGCGCGCCACCAGGTCGGCCTGGGCCTTCCGATCGCCGACCGCGTGTTCCAGGACGGCGACCTTTTTGCCGCCCTCGACATGAACCTTCCCGAGGGCTATTTGTTCGAGCGCATCCTGGCGCGTTACGGCAAGTTCCAGGTCAGCAAGATGCACCTGCTGGCCTTGATGGGCGCCGGAGCCATCGGCCGCGTGGCGTACCAGATGCCCGGCGAAGCGCCGCTGGGCGCGGCGGCCGCCGGCCTGGTTTCGCGAGACGACCTGCTTGCCGGCGGGCGCAGCGAAGCCTTGTTCGAGGAGCTGGTCGACGCCTTCATGGGCCCGGGCACCGGTCTGGCCGGCGTCCAGCCCAAGATCATGGTGCCGGTGGCGGATAAGGCTGTTGTGCCCGGCCCCAACGTCATCGTCAAGGCCGAGGGGCCGCGCTACCCCGGCCTCAGCGCCAACGAGTGGCTGTGCCTCGAGGCCGCGCGCCACGCCGGCCTGCCGGTTCCGCGCGCCGACCTCTCGGCCGACGGCAAGCTGCTGGTGCTCGACCGCTTCGACATCCGGCCCGACGGCAGCCGCTTCGGCTTCGAGGACATCGCGGCGGTCATGCAACTGCGCGTGCGGGAGCGACTGTCCAGCCGCAAGTACATCGGCAGCTACGAAGACGTGGCCACGGCGCTGCGCCTGGTGTGCAGCGAACCTGCACCGGCCTTGCACCAGTTCTTCAAGTTGCTGGTGCTGACCGTGCTGGTGCGCAACGGCGACGCCCACCTCAAGAATTTCGCCGTGCTGTACGACGACGACCGGGTCTGGCCCAGCCCGGTGTACGACCAGGTGAGCACCGTGCTCTATACCTATGAGCGGCCGGGCGGCATCGAAACCGTCGACCACACCCTGGCGCTCAAGTGGCGGCGAGGCGGCCGCAGCGGCGACAAATCCCCGGCCCGCAGCTACCCGAACCGGGCCGAGCTCGAGGCCTTCGGCCGCGATGTCTGCGGCGTCCATCATCCGGGCGCGGTGATCGAGCACAGCTGCGAGGCGATGAGCGCCGCCCTGGCCCGACCGCATCCGGCGGTGCCGTTGGCGCTGCTGGAGCGCATGGTGCAGGTGTGGGATGGGTCGCGGGCATGGATGCGGGTGGACCGGGCGAGGGGGGCGTCGGCCCCGGAACCGCGGGTATGACGAGGCTTGGCAGGGATGTGACAAAAATGTCAATTTCCGTCGACGAGTTGCAACAGTTTTCGTCACATGTTGTAACTAGAACGTGAACAACTGCACGGAAAAAGCGGCCTGGGACGCGCGAACCCGGGGTGGCACAGATGCTGCGGTTAGATGAGCGCACCGAGGGCCCGCCTCGGGCTCTCTAAACCAACCTGGAGTGAGTAAATGAACCGTCGTTCCGTCGCACGAAACGTGCAAAAGGGTTTCACCCTGATTGAGTTGATGATCGTCGTGGCGATCATTGGTATCTTGGCTGCTGTGGCGCTGCCGGCGTATCAGGATTACACGATCCGTGCAAAGGTCTCTGAAGGCATTCTGGCGGCGTCGGCTTGCCGGACCAGCATTACCGAAACGGTTCAGAGTACTGCGAGTACCGCGCTTCCGGGCGCCGATAAGTGGGGTTGCGAACAGACTACTGCTGGGTCTGGGACCAAATATGTGGGCACCATCAATACGACCGATAAGGGCCAAATTGTCATTACCTTGTCCGCAGCTGCCGACCTTGGCGGTGCGGCGAGCACTATCATCAATCTGACGCCCTACGTCTCGGATACAACCGCACTGGCGAATACCGACGTGGGCAAGACCGTGTTCAAGTGGGTTTGCGGTCCTGCCGCGGCCACTGGCACGCCGGTGAAGTACCTGCCGGGTTCGTGCCGCGGCTGATAGCGACTTCTTGGCCTTCGCTCTCCGGGATTTTTGGAGAGTCGATTGGGGCAAAAGCGGAAGCGGCGCGTTTTTTGGACGCGCCGCTTTTTCCTTTTTGGGGCGGCCATCGCCGTCAGCCTGAAACGGGAGTGAATGTGCGAGAACGGTTAATTGCCTTCGCAAGTGTTGTGCTTCCAGTGGCATTCCTGCTTCCCAACCACTACCCGCCGTGGGGAACCTTTCACTCCGACTTGGTGGCAGGGGTCGCACTGATTCCCTTGATGCTCTGGGCGCTGTGGCAGCGCGGACCGCTGCCCGTACTGGCAATCGGCATCGGCATGTTGTCATTGGTGCCCTTGATTCAAGTTGCTTCCGGACAGATGAATTTCGCCGGCGACGGCTGGTTGGCTTGGCTCTACCTGATGGGATTTTCGTTCGCGGTGCTTGCCGGCGCGCGTTTCGCCCAAACGGGCCTGGGCGGCTCGTATTCACTGAATCGGCTTCAATCCATGTGGGTGGGCCTCGTGGTCGCGGCCCTGATTTCGGTGGGAATCGCGATTCATCAGTGGCTGGACCTGCAGCTTCTGGGTCTCTTTATCATCGAGCTGAAACCCGGTGATCGGCCTTTCGCGAATCTTTCCCAACCCA